>JANWWA010000007.1 GCA_025056565.1 Chloroherpetonaceae bacterium
GCACCTTGCTGGGGTGGCTCATCTTCCCACAAGCCGAAGAAGTGCGCCTCTATCAGCCCAACTTGCCCCCTCAGCTCATCAAAGGCTTTGACCAAGTCCTCCGTGCTGACCCCATCCTCCCAAACTTCTCACTCGACCTTAGGCTTCTGAAATAATGCCTATCGTTCATACATTATGCATAACGACGGAGATGACGCAATGCTTGATGTGAGCGCCTATTTATCCAAGATTACACTCTCGTTGCCGAAGACGATGGAGATGAGCGACGAGGACTTCTACGAATTTGCCAAAGCCAACCCCACCCTCAAAATGGAACGCGACAAACACCGCCACATCATCTTGATGGCTCTCACAGGCGGCAATACAGGTCGGCGAAACTCCGAAATTGTCGCTGAACTCACACTATGGAACCGCACACATAAGCTCGGCGTCGTTTTTGATTCTTCGACGGGTTTTCGGTTGCCCAACGGCGCAATTCGCTCTCCCGATGCCGCTTTTGTGCGCCTTGAACGCTGGAACGCTCTTTCCGACAAACAAAAAGAAACCTTCCCACCCCTCGCCCCTGACTTTGTCGTGGAACTGATGTCCAACTCCGATGACCTTGCCGACGCCAATGAAAAAATGCACGAGTATCTGGAACACGGCACCTTGCTGGGGTGGCTCATCTTCCCACAAGCCGAAGAAGTGCGCCTCTATCAGCCCAACTTGCCCCCTCAGCTCGTCAAAGGCTTTGACCAAGTCCTCCGTGCTGACCCCATCCTCCCAAACTTCTCACTCGACCTTAGGCTTCTAAGATAGGTGCTCTCTCCAATCGTTACGGTCGCTTGGCACACTGCATACACTCTTGCTAGACTTTTTTTATGCTTTTCTTTTTGCTGCGTTGCCTTTTCCTGAGAGCATTTTTTTCCAAAAATCCAGTTGTGCCATCACTTCTTTTGGGGCGGTGGAGCCTTCGGAGCGTTTGCGTGCTGGTGAGCTTTCAGGATTGAGATAGGCATAGACATCGTCCTCAAACAGCGGAGAAAATTGCTTTAAGATTTTGAGGTCTAAGTCCTGTAGCAAAAGATGCTGCGCAGAGGCATATTGCACGATCTTTGCCGTAATTTCGTGTGCTTCACGGAAAGGAACGCCTTTGTTAGCCAGATAATCGGCTAAGTCTGTAGCGGTGGTATAACCTTGCAATACGGCACGGTGCATCTGCTCCACATTGAAGACCGCCGAGCGCAGCATGGCTGCAAAAACCCGAAGGCAGGCTTCAGTGGTATCTGCCGCATCCAGCATTGGGAATTTGTCTTCTTGCATATCTCGGTTGTATGCCAGGGGCAGACCCTTCATTACGGTCAGGATGTTCATCAGGTCGCCATAGACACGACCTGTCTTACCACGCACCAGCTCTGCCATATCAGGATTTTTTTTCTGGGGCATAATGCTACTTCCTGTAGTAAAGGCATCGCTCAGCGTGATAAAGCGAAACTCCTCTGACGACCACAGCACGACTTCTTCAGCCAGCCGTGATAGATGCATCATTATGATTGAGCAGGCAGCAATGAATTCAATCAGGTAGTCTCGGTCGCTTACGGCATCCATACTGTTGCGCAGAACGTCGGAGAAACCTAATGTGCGGGCAGTCCGACGGCGGTCAATCGGGTGTGGAGTGCCAGCAAGCGCCGCTGCCCCCAGTGGAGAGACATTTAGCCTCACTCGGCAATCTTGCAAGCGAGACTTGTCGCGCTCGAACATTTCGCAGTAGGCAAGCAGATGATGCGAGAGTAGAACTGGCTGTGCACGCTGCAGATGAGTGTATCCGGGCATCACAGCATTGAAGTATTTATCCGCTTTGGCAACCAGTTCCGTTTGCAATGTAGTGAGGCAGGCGATGAGTTCATCAATTCGGCGACGCAAATAGAGTCGTTCATCGGTGGCGACTTGGTCGTTGCGGCTGCGTGCGGTGTGCAACTTGCCTGCTACGCTGCCCACGAGGTCATAAAGCCGCTTCTCAATTGCAAGATGAATGTCCTCTTGACCATTTTCAAACGGAAACTTGCCCTGCTCCAGCTCTTTTTCAACGGTGTGAAGTGCTTGCGTGAGTGTCGCTGCTTCTCGCTTCGAAAGCAAGCCTTGCGCCGCCAGCATGTCTATGTGGGCTAAGCTGCCTTGAATGTCTTCTTTGTAGAGCCTTGCATCGAGATTGATCGACTTTGAGAATTCAAAGGCAAGCTCATCTAATTCTTCTCTGAAGCCACCGCCCCAGAGTTTTGTATTGCTGCGCCTTGAAGATGCTTTTGATTTTGCCATCGCTTAGTTTTTCTCTCAAAGTTACTCTGTTTCGTCGCTAAATTGCGACAAAGTTGGTTTTGATTTGCCCACGCTCTTACGCAAGTGGTTTGAAAATGTCATTCTCGAAGGTGCTTTTCTTTGAAGGCTCTGCAGGAAAGTTGGAGGCAATTTTTAATCCAGTGCCCTCGCCACTGTTCTTGGCGGTGGTCTGTCACCCCCATCCGCTCTATCAAGGCACGATGCACAATAAGGTGGTTGCCACAACTGCACGCGCCTTGCACAATTTAGGCGGAGCGGTGCTTCGCTTCAACTTTCGGGGTGTGATGGCGAGCGACGGGCGGTATGATAACGGTATTGGCGAACAAGACGATGTTCGAGCTGCTATTGATTTTCTGTGCTCTATGCATCACAGTCTGTCCATACCCGTCGTTGTTGCTGGCTTTTCTTTCGGGGCATGGGTTGGACTGTCATATGGCGCTAGCGATACTCGCGTGTCACATCTTATTGCTATTGGGCTTCCCACTCGCCTGTTTGAAACAGCTCCCTTTGCGACATCGGTCAAGCCGAAGCTCTTTATTCACGGTCAGTGTGATACAATTGCTCCCTTTGAGCACTTCCTGCGCCGCTATGAGGGCATTAGCGACCCCAAAACGCTCTATGCCGTCCCTGATGCGGATCACTTTTTTACAGGCAAGCAGGACGCTATTCAGCATGCTATCGTGGAGTGGAGCGTCGCACAAGGATTGGCGGCCAGTGCTGAACAGCGGTAAGCTCAGACCCCCCCGCTGTTAGGAATTTTTGCCTACCCTCAGTAAGTTTCTTCGAAAAATGAGAAACGATAAACTTCATCAACGATATGACACCGTTACGCGCTACCGATAGCGAGCGCGGGCTCGCTGCGGTTGACTTACACATGCATACGACTTGCTCGGACGGAAAGTATTCACCTCAGGAACTTGTCAGAAAAGCCTTTGCAGCAGGCTTAAAAGTTATCAGCATCACAGACCACGATAACCTTGCAGCGTATCACGAGGCTAAACCTGTTGCCGATGAATTAGGTATAGAATTGATTCCAGGTGTTGAAGTCAGCACTTCCCATCAAGGTCGTGATGTGCACATCTTAGGCTATTTCGTTCAAGAAGATTCTGAGCTAAACGAGTATCTGAAAGCCTGCCGCGAGCGCCGCATTTTGCGCACAGAGAAAATTGTCGAAAACTTGCGCAAAATGGGTGTCTATATCCGAATCGAGCAAGTCTTCGCAAAAGCTGCAAATGGCTCGGTTGGGCGACCGCATATTGCTGCTGTGTTGCAAGAATCAGGCTATGTGCAAAGTTACAGTGAAGCCTTTGCGAAGTATATCGGCACACACAGTCCTGCTTATGAAAAGAGCGAGGAGACCGAGCCAGCTGAAGTAATTCGCCTCATCAACGAAGCAGGGGGGCTTTCCTTTCTTGCACACCCCGGGCGATTTGTGCCCGACGACACAGTTCGATACCTTATTGACCTTGGCATTGATGGCTTAGAGATTATTCACCCTGCACACGACTCAGAGCGGCAGGAGTTCTATCGCGCCATCGCCAACGAATACTTCCTTCTAATGTCTGGTGGCTCTGACTATCACGGCGCCAAGCCACAAGATGACGAACTTTTCGGGCAGATGTATATCTCCTACAACTGGCTGGAGAAAATGAAAAATCGTCTTGCTGTGTGAGTTTTAAAGAGCTGAGCCCTGACTACACTTGTCAGGGTTTTTTGTTCTGACTGTCAAGTGTGAAATGCTTCTCTTTTACACGGTTTCAAGTGCATTTCATTAGCGTGGCTCAGTAGTCAATATCTGTTGGAAGCAGCGATGTTACATCCACTGCCGAAGAGCTTGGCAGCGTGAAGGAAATGCTTGCACCAATCACCACGCCTGAGAAGTTAATGTCTTGGAAGGGACGCATTCGGTCTTCGTCTGTTCTCAAATTAATTTCGTCACTACCCCTAAACTTAACTGAGCCGACAAGTGGCGCCGTTGTAAGCTTGTAGCCTAAGCTAACAGAGAAGAGCAAGTCAGGACTGAGCATCAATTCCAGCGAAGCATCGAGTCGAGCACCCAGCATCATTAGATTCAAACTTTCCAGCTGACCTGTATTGTTGTTGCTGCCCGAGATACTCAGAAAATCTGCACCTGCCAACGCACTGAGGCTGAGATTAATCCAACTAAACCAGAATTTTTTCTGCGCGCCTAAGCTAACATTCCATGAGGTGAGAAAAACGTCTGAACCTCTGGCAAGTGGAATCGCCAGTCCTCCCTCAAGCAGTCCGAAGAACTGAGTAATACCAGTGTATCGCGCCAAATTCAGCAGCAGAGCTGCTTCTATACCTGCTGCCGAGCTTGCATTCTCGTTGAGTGCAAATATGCTGCCAAATCCAATTCGCCCTGCAACAAGGTTGTTGTATGTGAACTCATTAGCAGGGACAGCCGTGCGTGGAATGTTAAGCGTTGTAAATCGTGGGCGAATGCGTACATCGACAGGTAGGCGCGGGCGCTCAACTAACAAACTGCCACGGTCAACGCCTGCACGAATGTAGCCATAAAAGAGCGACGACTGGCTATCATCATTGCGATTATCGACAACTTGTGCAGCGCGGTAAAACCCAATTTCTTTTGCAACCACTCCGCCATTGCCATCATCATAGAAATCCACCACATTGAAGCCATCGTCCAAATTTATGCCTTCTCGCTTGCCAAGTCCTGCTGTCACAAACTGCCCTTCCACGCTACGAATTTCCGCTGAAAGCTTGAACTCAGGCAACTCACGCATAGCTAAAGCTTCAGCTTGTGCCCACCCGCCGATGGCCTTCAGCCGTGCGTAGGTTTTTCCATCAACTTCTCGCCGCTTGAGTTTGACCTTTTCGTCGGGGTTGTGGCTCCAAGCCCCCGCCTTCGGCTGAGACAGACTTGTAAGTAGCACCGCCGAAGCATTCTTGCCATCATCTGAGACGATGATGCGATACCACAGGATATAGCCCTTGACTTCTACCACGAAGTTGTCAGCTACTGTCTGCTCTGTGTAGTCCGTGATAACAGGTAGGTAAATGAACGCTGAGTTATAGACTTTCTTAATATCTTCTGCAGTGAGTCCTGAGCCTTTCATTTTATCAACGGCTGCACGCGCCAAATCTTCTTCTTTGAGATTACCTTGCGCCCGCAAGGCAGCTACCGCTTTTACCACCTCGAGCACTTTTGGCACCACAGTTTGATTTAAGGCTGCCCCAATGCTCTCAGGGCTTAGGTCTGTTTGATTGGCCTTCTGGCGGAACTCTCGCATAGTGTTTTCCGAGAGCACGTTAAAGTCGAAGCGCGGCAGTTCTATGTATGCTTTCAAGCGATTCTGCACAATATCCAAGTCGGGCTTTGTTGCCAGTCCGGGCTTGATGAGCACAGACCCAAGCGATGTAATAGATTTTCGGGCATACTTGCGCTCCTGCGCGCTGACCGCTGAGCAGATAAGCAGGCAGATTACCACTCCTAACAGCGGCTTGCAAAGACGGGACAGAGAAGACACTGCGTTCATTTTTCGCAAAAGTTTTTGTTCAGGGGGCAAGTTGCCCCGCAAAGATAGACGATATGCGGAGATTCTCAAAGCCGCAAGGTGTGAGAGCAGCGATTTTGCCCTGCTGTCCTGCGCTGCTCAGCACAGGGCAGTGTTCCAAGTTCCATCGTCCGACGATACCCTTTTCTGCCTATGGCGAAACTGACTTTCGCTGAAAACGCGCCGCTATGCGGTCTCTGTATTGAGCTAATCGCTCTTGCACCTCTTGCAGGCTATCACCTCCAAACTTTTCAAGTAGGGCGTTTGCAATAACGGGCGCAATGACTGCTTCGACAATCACGGAACAAGCAGGAACAGCACACACATCGGAGCGCTCAATGTGAGAGTGTGTTTTTTCCAGCGTCTGCAGGTTGATAGAGTGAAGTGGATTCATCAGCGTAGAGATAGGTTTCATCGCCACACGCAGGTGCAGCGGTGCACCGTTTGTCATACCGCCTTCCAAACCACCTGCTCGGTTGGTCTTGCGAGTTGGCATTCCTGTTTCATCAAAGAACAGCTCATCGTGCACCTCTGAGCCAAAACGTGTCGCATTGCGGAATGCCGGCCCGATTTCAAATCCTTTTACCGCTTGAATTGAAAGAACAGCTTTGGCTAACTCGCCGTCTAACTTGCGGTCGAACTGCACATAACTGCCTAAACCGATTGGTAGGCCTGTTACGAAGACCTCAATAATGCCACCGAGCGTATCGCCACGCTGTTTTGCCTCGTCAATACAGGCCATCGCTTTTTCTTCCGCTTCCTTATGCAACATTCGCACAGGAGACATGTCGGCTGCCTGACTGATTAGCTCTGCGCGCTGCGATAGCATAGCTTCAAGGGTCGCTGGGGCTTCAGGCTCCAGAGCCGGCCCGATGGCTGATACATAGCTGCCGATAGAAATTCCACACTCTTGCAAGAGTAGTCGTGCTACTGTGCAAGCGGCCACGCGCGCGGCTGTTTCTCGCGCAGAGGCACGCTCAATAACAGGACGAATGTCGTCAAAGTCGTATTTCAGCACTCCTGCAAAATCTGCATGCCCGGGTCGTGGCACTTCTACAGGCTTGACAGGCGATGCAGGCGGTGCAAACTGACTCATCTTTTCCATCCAATTTTTCCAGTCGGCATTACGAATCAGCAGCGTAATTGGCGAACCTATCGTCTTACCAAAGCGCACACCTGAGAGAATCTCGACCGCATCAGATTCAATCTTCATTCGATGACCGCGCCCATAGCCTTGTTGACGGCGATAGAGTTGCGCATCAATCTGCGCAGGTGAGAGGGGCACGCCTGCTGGCATCCCTTCTACAATTGCCGTTAGCGCCGGCCCATGTGATTCTCCTGCTGTTAGATAGCGTATCATTTAGCGTTCTCTCTTGCTTAGGAAAGTTAAGCTGCTTGCTGGCAAGAAAGCAACGGTTGTGAAGTTTAACCAGTGCGAGCGCACGATTTCATAGCCTGCTGCAATGCCACAAAGCAGCTTTGAACTCTCTTTTCACCTATCTAACTTTTCCTGCCCTTACTCAGCACAAACAAAGGAGAGTCATTTATGTCATCTATTGAAACGCTTGCGGCTGAAAAACGTGTCATTGTGCCACCTGAATCGCTTCGTAAAAATGCACTGATTCAAGATTACGATGCGCTCTACCGATACAGCATTTCTGCGCCCGAAAAATTTTGGGAAAGCATTGCCAGTGAACTCTGGTGGCAAGAAAAATGGCATACCGTCCTGAAATTTGAGCCACCGCATCACGAATGGTTCATTGGCGGCAAGACGAACATCACTATCAACGCACTCGACCGCAATGTCAACAGTCATCGGCGCAATAAAGTCGCGTTCATCTGGACGACGGAAAGCGGCAAGGAAGTCGTGGTCACTTACGACCGATTGCTCCGCCGTGTCTCGCAAGTGGCTAACGCGCTCAAAGAAGCAGGCGTGCGGAAAGGCGACCGCGTGATTATCTATATGCCGCTCACGGTGGAAGGCATTTACGCCATGCTTGCATGCGCGCGCATCGGTGCAATTCACTCTGTCGTCTATGCAGGAATGGGCGTCGGCGCGCTTAGAACGCGCATTGAGGACTCTCGTGCCAAAGTCGTCTTCTGCGCCGACGTAACTTACCGCGCAGGCAAGACCGTCAACCTCAAAAGCATCGTCGATGAAGCGGTGCGCGACATTGAGTTCATTGAGAAAATCGTCGTCTTGCGTCGCCAAGAACCGAAGCAGGAACTTGCCTCTTCGCGCGAGGTCGATTTCTTCGAGTTCATTGAGCATCAACCGCAGCACTGCGACGCAGAAATTGTCGATGCCGAACATCCGCTTTTCATTCTCTACACGAGCGGCACGACCGGTAAACCCAAAGGCGTGGTGCACGTCCATGGCGGCTATATGGTCGGCACATACTACTTTGCACGCGCATTCTACGACATCAAAGAGACTGACGTTTTCTGGTCGACTTCTGACCTTGGTTGGGCAGTTGGACATAGCTACATTGTCTATGGGCCGCTGCTCAATGGTGCCACTGTGCTCGTGCGCGAGGGCGCGCTTGATTATCCGCACCCAGGCATCGTTTGGCAAACGGTTGAGCGACACGGTGTCAATTTGATGTTTACTGCGCCCACTGCAATTCGTATGTTTATGAAGCACGGTGCGGAGCACGTCAAGAAGTTCGACACCAGTTCGCTCCGATTGATTGCCTGCGCAGGCGAACCGCTCAATCCCGAAGCCCATCAGTGGGCGCAAGAGACCATTCTTGGCGAGCGGGGTTTCGTAGTTGATAATTGGTGGCAAACAGAAATTGCTTCGCCTGTGATTGGCACGCTGCCTGCCTTCAAAGCTAAACTCGGTAAAGCTGGCAAGCCAATGCCAACTGCAGTGGTTGATATAGTTTCACCTGACGGCAAGCCAGTGGCCCCCAATCAAGGCGGATTGCTCATTTTGCGCCGACCGCTTCCGTATATGATGCGCACCGTTTGGGGCGACGATGCACGCTACAAAAAATACTGGGAGGATTTTGAAGGCTGCTACACATCAGGCGACGTGGCGTTCTATGATGAAGAGGGTTACATCTGCATCTTAGGTAGAGCCGATGATGTGATG
Organism: Chloroherpetonaceae bacterium; assembly: GCA_025056565.1. NCBI lineage: Bacteria > Pseudomonadati > Chlorobiota > Chlorobiia > Chlorobiales > Chloroherpetonaceae > Chloroherpetonaceae bacterium. Next base: position 8,953 of record JANWWA010000007.1, read on the forward strand.
AATGTCGCTGGGCATCGCATCGGCACGGCGGAAGTGGAGAGCGCCTTCCTTACGCATGGCGCCGTTGCCGAAGCCGCTGTCATCGGCTTGCCTGATGAAATCAAAGGCGAGCGTATCAAAGCCTTTGTGGTGCTCAAAGCAGGACACGAACCTACGGAGACTCTGCGCAACGTCTTGCGCGACCATGTGCGGCGCGAGTTAGGACCGATTGCCACGCCGAGCGAAATTGAGTTTCGCGCAACGCTTCCGAAAACACGCAGTGGCAAAATTATGCGTCGCTTGCTCAAAGCCGAATCACTTGGACAAGACGTCGGGGACTTATCAACACTGGAAGAGTAAAGTGCCCACCCCGAGACTTTAAAGCTCGAGCATTGCTTTCAGTAGATAGCGATGCAACTGTGGTGCCCCTACAATTCTTGCTCAGAGGGAACGAATCTGGACAGCTTTGCAGTTTTTGCAAGTGTCTTGCAGTTTTCCCGCTTCTCATAGCTTAATTACTTGGCTGGTTATGTATCGAGATTGTTTTTCTAAGGCGAAGGGCTTTCTGTTCACACTCTTCCTTGTTACAGTGTCTCACACAGCACTGGCACAAACGGTTACGCTAAGCGGCTATGTGCGCGATGCCAAAACAGGCGAAGAGCTTGTTGGTGCAACGGTGCAACTTAAAGAAATCGCCAGAGGCACTGCTACGAATGCAAATGGTTATTACGCTATCACGGCTGAGCCAGGCACTTACACGGTCATTGTGCGCAGCATTGGCTACCAAGAATTGCGCCAAACCCTCACACTTAGAAGTAACCTCACTAAAAATTTTCTCTTAGAGCCAGCTGAGCTGCAAGCAGAGGAAGTTACCGTATCTGCAGAACGCCCCTCAACAAATGTAACCAGCACAGAGATGGGTGCTACAAAGTTCGATGCAGAGACCGCTAAGCGCGTGCCTGTTGTTTTGGGCGAGACCGACATTTTGAAAACACTACAGCTATTGCCCGGCGTCTCAGCTCCCGAAGGCACCACAGGCTACAGTGTGCGCGGCGGTAGCACCGACCAAAATCTTATCTTGCTCGATGAAGCCACAATCTACAACGCCGCACACCTGCTTGGCTTTTTTTCTGTCTTCAATTCCGATGCAATTGAGGACTTTAAGCTCTACAAGGCAGCTATCCCTGCTAATTATGGCGGTCGGCTCTCATCGGTCTTAGATGTGCATCAGCGCAGAGGCAATCCTAGCGAGCTTAGTTTGAATGGCGGGATTGGTCTCCTCAGTAGCCGACTTCTTTTTGAAGGCCCGATTGTTAAGGAGCGCGGCTCTTTTTTACTTGCAGGACGCCGCTCGTATGCGGACCTGTTTTTAAATCTCTCACGCGACTTTCGGGGCACTGTGCTTTACTTTTATGACTTGAACCTGAAAGCCAGCTACACCTTCAGCGAAAATGACCGTCTCTCTTTCTCGGGTTACTTGGGTCGTGATGATTTTGGTTTACCTGAAATTTTTGGCACGGGATATGGCAATCTTGCGCTTTCGCTCCACTGGAATCACCTTCTCAGTCGTAGCTTTTTCTCGAGTTTCACCGCAGTTTACAGCAGTTACGATAACATTTTACGCATCCTTTCCCCTGGTGCTGAATTTCAATTGATTTCGGGTATTATCACCCCTACTTTCAAAGCTGATTTTACTTATCTTATCAGCGACGACCACCAAATTGACTTCGGCATTGAGGCTGTCTACTATCAGTTCATACCTGGTCGCCTCGAGCCCTTGCGCGATTCACCTATTCGCCCGTCAGTGCTGGACGAGAAGTATGCCTTTGAGCCATCATTCTACATTCGGCACGAGTTTCCTCTCACGAAGGAACTTAGCCTCGATTATGGCGCGCGGTTTAATTTCTTCTATCGCTTTGGTCCAGAGCCTATTCGGGAGTATGTTGATGGGAAACCGCTGGTGTTTAGCCGCATCACAGGCCGCTATGAAAACGGGCGGGTTGCTCGCACTACCAACTTTAGTCGCGGTCAGCTCATCAGCTCCTTTTTTGGCATTGAGCCACGCATCGCCTTGCGCTGGCTAATTGATGAATCGACCTCCTTCAAAGCAAGCTATAATCGCACCCGTCAGAACTTGCATTTTGTTTCTAACACTGCCTCACCTACGCCGCTCGACCTCTACACACCAAGCGGTCCTTTCTTCGAGCCTCAGGTAGCAGACCAATTTTCAATCGGGTTGTTCAAAAATTTGTTTGGTAATGACATTGAAATTTCACTCGAGGCTTACTACAAAGACCTGCGTAACTTGATTGATTTTGTTGATGGCGCAAATCTCTTTGGCAACAACAACATAGAAACAGAGGTGCTGCCTGGCATCGGTCGCGCTTACGGCATTGAGCTATTTGTGCGCAAAAACACGGGCAAACTAACAGGCTGGCTAAGCTACACGCTCTCCCGCTCTGAGCGCAAAGTAGATGGTGTTGACGGCGGTCCAGGCATCAATCGTGGAGAGTGGTATCTTTCACCTTTTGACCGCACGCATAACCTCAATCTTGTCGGAATCTACAAAATCAGCGATGCTTGGACGGTATCGGCTGACTTCGTGTTGCAAACAGGCATTCCTGCCAATTTTCCCATTGCTGCATATGAAATCTCGGGGGCAATTATTCGTCACTTCCCTGAGACGCGCAACGCCGAGCGCTTGCCGCTATACCACCGCTTAGATGTTTCCGTGCGCTGGGACGCCAGCGCGCCTGATGCACGTTTCAAGTCAGCGTGGGTGCTGGGACTCTATAACATCTACAACCATCGCAACGCAGCTTCTATTACTTTCCGACAAAGTCGTGAAAATCGCTTTCAAGGCGAGGCAATTCGATTGGCATTCTTTGGAATTGTGCCAAGCCTGTCGTGGGAATTCAAGTTTTAATCTTGGTGCTGAATCGTCATGCGACCGCTGAGTGCAAAGTGTGTTACTAAAGCTGCTTTCGCTATCGCTTTGTTTGTCTCTGCCTCGTGCCAAGACCCTATTCAATTAGACTTGCCAACTGAGGCGCCACGCTTGGTGGTGGAAGGCATCATTGAGCGTAAAGTAGGCGAGCCTGATTCAGCGTTTCAGCGCATCAAGCTCACAAAGAGCATTGCATTTCTTGCAGGCGTGCGCCCGCCCCTTGTGCGCAATGCGCAAGTCAGTGTCATTCGTTCCGATGGTGTGGAAACTCCGTTTGTCTTTTCAGAACGCGACAGTGCATACATTACTACTTCGTTGGTTGTGCAAGAAAACTTTGGCTACCGCTTGCGCATTCTCTACGATGGCGAGGTTTATGAAACAGGCCTTGATAGCGCACGGCGCGGCGGCAAGATAGACTCCATTTATCAAAAACCGCGTCGCAACAACGTTTTTGCTCCTACGCGCGGCCTAACCGTTGCGGTCGACTTTACAGACCCAGCAGAGGTGCGGAATTTCTACTTCATCAAGCTCTTCAAGAATGGGCGCGATACGCAGGAGATTACTCCCGGCAATCAATTTTCTTCAATTCGTTCTGACGAGTTTTTCAACGGTCAGACTTTGCGTGGCTTAGAGCCGCCGGGTAACATTCTCTTTCAGCCGGGTGATACAGCGCTGGTAAAAGTTATCTCTATTGGTGAGTCGCTCTTCGAGTACCTGCGAGCACTTTTCATTCAAACGCAGGGAGGTGGTGGCGGCACTTTCAATCCGCCCCCTGCACCTATTCGCTCCAATGTCCTTAACCGCACCAATCCTGAGCGATACCCACTTGGATACTTTGGTGTTGGCTGGACTTCGCAGCGAAAGCTCATCATTCGCCCTCAACCGCAATGAGCAGTTGTAGCATTGCATAGCACATTGCCTTACTCTCTTTCAAGGGGAGTCATTTCTGCTTGCTAGACTTGCACAGTTTCTTTTTCTGTTGCACCTTGAGCACAAATTCATTCAGGCAGCGCGATGCACTTATCGCACAAGGCAGAGTTAGCGATTGTAACAGGGTTTCTTGTGCTGTTTTTGATTTTTCAGCAGGCGTGGTTGGTGTATGTTGCCTGTACGTTCGGCATTGCCTTTCTCCTTTCCGCTACGCTTACGCGTGTCATTCTCTGGGCGTGGTTCAAGCTATCAGAGGCATTAGGTTACCTAAGTCAGCGCATTCTGCTCTCTACTCTCTTCTTTCTACTGCTCACGCCGCTGGCACTTTTGCGACGTTTGCAGCACAAGAATCCCCTCTTTCTGCACGCTCCGCCACCGAACTCCATGTTCAAAGCGCGCTTACACAGATTTAGCCGCATAGACTTTGAAAAGACGTGGTAGTCTTCATTAGAGCGCCGCACCTTGCTTGCTGCTCTCACGCGGCTAAACTTTGAGAAAATGTGCAAAGCTGTATCTTTGCGAAAACTTTGCTATCACGCTGAACACTTTGCTAAACGCAACGGACTTAATTGCAGCACAGGCTCACTCGACGCGCTCTGCTTCGTCGCCTGCAGAATCGCATACCTTACTGCCTCACCTGTCGCAAGCGGTGATTTCTCTCCGCCACCTTCGGCAAAATGTGCGCGCCCTGAAGCAGTGGATTGGTCAGCGAGAGATAATGGCGATTGTCAAGGCAAACGGGTATGGGCACGGCGTAGAAGGCATTGCCAAGCCGCTGGTCTCGGAGGGTGTGTCTCACTTTGGTGTCGCAAACATCAGCGAAGCCATACATCTTCGCCATGTGTTGCAAAAGCAAGCCGTGCGTCAGCCTGTGCATATTCTTGCGTTTGCTTCTGCCCTACCTGAGCATTTGCCGCTTTATCTCCAGCACGATATTGAGCTTTCAATCAGCGATGAGCGGCTATTTCGCTGTGCAGAAACAGTTGCTGCCAGCTTCGGCAAGCCAATCGTAGCGCATCTAAAAATTGACACAGGAATGGGCCGCTTGGGCGTAGCTCCCTCTGAAGCACTTGCACTTGCTGAAAAGATATTTCACTCGCCTTTCGTTAAACTAAAAGCGCTCTATACGCATTTTGCATCCAGCGGCGTGGACTGTGAGTTTACACGCACGCAGCTATCCACTTACCTTTCGCTGGTGCGTGAGTTTGAGCATCGCACACAGAGACGGGTTCTAAGGCATGCTGCCAACAGTGGCGCAATTCTAACTGAAAGAGCCTCGCACTTGGATATGGTGCGCCCCGGCATTTTGCTCTACGGCTATGCACCCAGCTCCGACTTCAAGGTTACTATGCCGCTTCAACCTGTGATGCAGCTGCAGTCTCGCGTGATGTTCATCAAGTGGGTTGAGCAAGGCACCACCATCAGCTATGGACGTCAATGGCGTGCACCACGCCGCACACGTATTGCTACTGTCTCGATAGGATACGCCGATGGCTACCCGCGCGCGCTGTCGAACAAAGCGACTGTCTGGATTCGCGGCAAGCCTTTTCCACAGGTCGGTGCCGTTACAATGGACGCTATAATGGTTGACTTAGGCACCGATGAATCGGTGCAGGTTGGTGATGAAGTGGTACTTTTTGGCTGGAATGCAGAGCCGGTTAATAGCTTGGCTGAGCGCATCGGCACAATTGGCTACGAAATGCTGTGTGCTGTGTCGCCCCGTGTTGCTCGCGTCTGGGTAGAATAATTCACTGTTTTTTATCTTGCGTTTTCTGCAAGAAAAAATCGGTAACTCAAACCTGCCACACAATGTGCGGAATTGTCGGATACATCGGTTATCGGAATGCTGCACCGATTCTGATTGAGGGTCTTAAGCGCTTGGAGTATCGAGGCTATGACTCTGCAGGTATTGCACTGCTCAATGGTAAGCTGGAAATTCACAAGCGCAAAGGAAAGGTGGCTGAGCTGGAAGCGTCCTTGCCCAGTTCGCTGCTTCAAGCGACAATGGGCATCGGGCACACGCGCTGGGCAACACACGGCATTCCAAACGACATCAACGCACACCCACACACCAGTGGCGATGGCACAATTGCCATCATTCATAACGGCATCATTGAAAACTATGCCGCCATTCGTGCTGAGCTACTGAGAAAAGGTCATCAATTCAAGGGTGAAACAGACACTGAAGTGCTGGCACACCTTATTGAGGAAGTGCAGCGTGAAGTAGACTGCGATTTAGAGACTGCTGTGCGCTTAGCGCTCCGTGAAGTGGTCGGCACATATGGATTATGCATCATCTCCACACGCGAGCCTGACAAGCTCATTGTTGCTCGCAACGGCAGCCCACTGCTGATTGGCATTGGTGAAGGAGAGCACTTTGTCGGCTCAGATGCTTCACCCGTGGTTGGCTACACCCGCAAAGTTATCTATCTCTCCGATGGAGAAATTGCAACGCTCACGCGTAACAGCTGCAGCGTCAAGACTATAGAAAACATTGAGCTACCTAAGCCAATCGAAGAACTTACCATTAGCATCTCTGAAATTGAGAAAGGGGGCTACGAGCACTTTATGCTCAAAGAAATTTACGAGCAGCCTGATTCAATTTTGAATTGTATGCGTGGGCGCGTGCTTAGTGAAGAAAATGCCATTCGCTTAGGCGGCTTGCGAGAGCATCTCGATAAGCTGCGTGCTGCGCCTCGCATCATCATTTGTGCTTGTGGCACCAGTTGGCACGCTGGCTTAGTAGGCGAGCGATTGATTGAAGACCTTGCACGCATTCCCGTTGAGGTCGAGTATGCTTCCGAGTTTCGCTATCGTAATCCTATCATCAGAGAAGGCGATGTAGTGATTGTCATCTCGCAGTCAGGCGAAACTGCAGATACGCTGGCTGCACTGCGCGAAGCTAAAGCGCGGGGCGCGCTGGTTGTTGGCGTTTGCAATGTCGTCGGTTCTACGATTGCGCGCGAGACGCATTGCGGCGTCTATACGCACGCAGGGCCTGAAATTGGCGTCGCTTCCACCAAAGCCTTCACGGCACAAGTCACCGTGCTGGCACTGATAGCGCTCTCTTTAGGCCATCGCCGCACCCTCTCTGACGCAGAAGTGAAAACTTTCATTACGGAACTTTTGCAACTGCCGCAAAAGGTTCAGCAGATTCTTTCGCAAAATGAGCTGATTGTCAAAATTGCGGACACCTTCAAAGATGCCCGCAACTTCCTCTACTTGGGGCGCGGTTACAATTTCCCTGTGGCACTTGAAGGCGCTCTGAAGCTCAAGGAAATTTCCTATATCCATGCCGAAGGCTACCCTGCGGCTGAAATGAAGCACGGTCCAATTGCCCTCATTGACGAGAATATGCCTGTCGTGTTTATCGCTACCAAAGACGCAATCTACCATAAGGTGATCAGCAACATTGAGGAAGTGCGCAGCCGCAAAGGACGCGTGATTGCAATTGCAACAGAGGGCGATGATGCCATCAATCATCTAGCGGAATTTGTTATTCGCGTGCCCGAAACACTTGATGCTCTGCTTCCTATCCTCACTGTAATTCCGCTTCAGCTCTTAGCATATCACATTGCGGTCATGCGCGGGTGCAATGTCGATCAGCCACGCAATTTGGCAAAGTCTGTAACCGTGGAGTAAAGCGCATGCAAGCTGCATTACCCAAGTGGGTAGAGTGGTCTAAACCGCTCTTAGCGATTTTCGCTGCATTTGGGCTTAGCGCTGTCTTGATTGCGCTTATCGGGCAAGACCCCATTGAGATTTATGAAAAGCTCTTTTCACGCACACTAGGCACAGGATATGGCATCGGTCAAGTGCTCTACAAGGCGACACCTCTTGTGCTGACAGGCTTAGCTGTTGCAATTCCCTACAAAGCAGGACTGTTTAACATCGGTGGCGAAGGACAAGCAATGATGGGCGCATTTTTCTGTGCATTAGTGGGTGCATCGCTTTCTCCCTCACTGCCTGCTTGGCTTGCTGTATCAATCTGTTTGGGTGTGTCGGCCCTTATCGGCAGCCTCTGGGCTGCAATAGCAGGATTCTTGCGTGCTCGCTTTGGCATCAGCGAAGTCATTGCAACGATTATGCTTAACTTTGTCGCACAAGCCATCGTGAGCTACTGGCTTAGTCAAGTTGCACTGCCCGGCACCACACGCACTGCGGATATTCCTGACGCTGCTTGGCTACCTCGTCTTTCTTTTCTTGTGGCTACGGCACGCTCACCTCTAAACGCCGCCATTTTTCTCTCCGTGCTACTGGCATTGCTGGTGCATTGGCTGCTGGCACGCACCCGACTTGGTTATGAACTGCGTGCTGTTGGCTTGAATGCCGAAGCTGCACAGTATGCGGGTATCAATGCACCGTTTCACATTATGTTTTCAATGAGTGCTGCAGGGGCGCTGGCAGGACTGGTTGCCGCAAATTATGTTTTGGGGTACCGCCACTACTATGAACTTGGCAGCACCGCCGGCATCGGGTTTCTCGGTATCGCAGTCGCAATGCTCGCCAACACTAATCCGCTTGGCATTCTGCTCTCCGCCCTGCTCTTCGGGCTATTGGACTACGGCGGGCTGACTATCAATGCAGACGTGCCCAAAGAGATTTTCCTCATTGTCCAAGCCCTCGTGATTCTTTTCGTGATTGCTTCACAGCGACTTTCTGATGCGTCGCTGCGCTAAGTCTCCCGTGATATTCCACTCTTTTTGCAGTAAGATACAGTGGCTCTCTTAGGTGTCTTTTTTGATTTTGATAATCAGCTCGCTGAGCAGTGCCACCTGCGCCTCCAGTTTCAAAATTTCCTTCCGAAGCTCCTCGTTTTCCTTGCGTAGCGCATCAACTTCCTTGCGCAGCGCTGCTTCATCGGACACTCCCTGCACTGCTCTTTGCGGTCCAACGGTGTGATTTGAGTCAAACATAGTTCCCCTTCCTGTCAAGAGCCAGTCTGTATCGATATTAAATTTTCGCTTTAGAGAATGAAGCAATTGAACTCCAGGTAACTTCTTGCCGCTTTCTACTTCACTAACAAAGCCTGTGGAGGTGTGCAGATATGAGGCAAAAGACTGCTGATTAAGATTGAAAAAGAGCCGCACCTCTCTCAGCCGAGCTCCAATACCCTCTGCTACCTTGCGTTTTTCCTCATCCGTGTCATTTATCTCTACCATATTACAAATTTTCTTTTTAGAGAAAAAAAATTTGATTTTTCTCTAAAGAGATGTAGCTTTTGTGCGTAAATTTTCCCTAATCGTTTCAGTCCTGAAAAAACTATCGTTGCCTTATGCTGCTCTTGCTGGAAGATGACCACGTTCTACGAGAAACCCTGACTGACTTTCTTTCGGAGCAATACAAGGTGGTTGCTGCCCCGAATGGCGCAGTCGGTGTGATGCTTCTTGAGCGTTTTGGTAACGCTATCTGCGGTATCCTCACGGATTATGAGATGCCAATGATGAATGGTATAGAGTTTTTGCGATTTGCACGCAGCAAAGGCTTCATGATGCCTGCCCTTGTGATGACAGGCAAAGATTTGAGCCAAGACGAGATGAATGAGGTATTGCTGCTAACTGGCTGCCAGCCGCTGCTCAAGCCTATTGACTTTGACACCATCTTAGCAGAAGTGCAGCAGAGGCTTTCTTTGCCTTCCTCTGGCTACAGTGAAGGGTCATCTCCCGCTCTTTGATGTTGGGCGACTTCTCGGTCGTATTCCAGCATTTTCTCTACGGCGTTATACTCCACCACCAGCGAAATCACCGTAGCGCGAACCGTCTCTAAGCTTGGCTCTGTTTCTTTGAAGTTTTTGCAAGTAAAGTGTTGATGCTCGCAAAAGGCTTCAAGAAAATAGCCAATGTATGTCTCTTCGCTCTCATCTTCCCGGATGCGCACAGCCTCTCGCATCTCGAGTCCGTAACTGAGCAGATATCGGTTTTGCTTGTCAAATATCGCAAACGCATAAAGCACAGGCGGTTCGCTAAGATACTTCTCTCGCAAGACTTCGGTGTCAAGTGGGCAGACATAGACATCTATGAAATACTGGTCGGTCTCAATTTCTTCGACCTTCTCAAGGCGTGCCCAGCGCGGACTAAGTTGCGTCTTTGACATAAATGTTTGCTTTCAGATAAACCGTGCAGTTGATTTCAGTAAGCTGGACTTGCTTCTGCACCTACTAGGTGTTGTTTGAAAGTGATTTTTTGCACTGTTTCGTTCAGTATTAGCTGCAATCTTACTTTTGCCGCAATGCGCTGATTTGCCAAAGAGTGGAGAAGTGCTGCGCTCAAAGCTCACCTGTTGCAGACACATTTTTGCTGTCAAGGCTACACAAGCGCCCTTTGTGGCTTGAACAGAAGCATAGCACAATAGAGCGCGCTTAGAGAGGCTCACTTCATTTCCAGCACGATGAGCCTACATCGTGTCCCTTCGGAGCGAAGTCGTGGCGCTGCTTTGCTTTCTGAGCCCACACCTTAGGAGCGCCAGAGATGCAAGAAGCAGATTTGGAGAGAAGTAGATTTCATCCATTCTCCCTGATGCCCGGTGCTGCTGCAACCTAAAACAATGTGTAGATGAAGGGTGCGATTGCAGTGCCGCCGCCCAGAACAATCAACACGCCAAGAAACAGCAGCACCACGATAATAGGCGCTAACCACCACTTTTTGCGCTCTGCTAAAAACTGAAATAAATCTTTGAAGATGTCCATTGCTTTGCCGTTCAATTATAGATGTAAGTCCTCTGCGCCGTCATAGAGTGCACGCGGTCGAATCAAGCGGTTGTCGCTGTGCTGCTCAGTGATGTGGGCTACCAGCCCTGCAATGCGTGAGCAGAAGAAAATTGGCGTATAAAGCTCAATTGGAATACCCAAAAGGTAGAACATTAAGCCAATTGGATAGTCGGCATTTGGATAGATGCCTTTCTCGCGCGCCATGACTTTTTCAATCGTTTGATGAATTTTGTAGAGTTCTTCACCATCTTTGTGTCGATGAATGAGCTTTGGCAAGTAGTCTTTCAGCAGCCATGCACGTGGGTCATACTTTTTCATATAGACACGATGCCCAAAGCCCATAATTTTGTCTTTTCGTGCGAGCTTTTCCATAATGATTTCTTCGGCTTTCGCAGCGCCGCCTTTTTGCAGCACATCAAGCAACATATACACGCAAGCTTCATTTGCCCCGCCGTGCAGTGGGCCCTTAAGTGACGCCACTGCACCCACGATTGCGCCGTAGATGTCAGCAAGCGTTGATGCAATCACACGCGCCGTGAAAGTGGAATTTGGCAGTTCGTGGTCAATGTAGTTGGTTAAAATCAGGTCGAACATCTTAGCGGTTTCCTCATCAGGTCTTTCGCCTTGAATCATATAGAGGAAGTTTTCAGAGAACGAAAGCGAGGGGTTTGGCTTGATGAATGGCAAGTTGCGATTGGCACGATAAGCATTGACCATAATGGTCGGAGCCTTGGCTAAAATTTTTACGCCCTTTTCAATATCTGCTGCTTTGGAATTGTCATTCAGCAACTTGTGGTCTTCGTAGCCTGAGAGAATAGACAGTCCTGTGCGGAGCAAGTCCATCGTGTCCATTCCTTTTGGTAGCAACTCAAAAATGCGATACATCTCGTCAGGTATGAACATCTCTTGCTTGATGTGCTCGGCAAAGGCCTTTGCTTCGTCAGGGGTAGGTAATTTTTCATAAATCAACAAGTGCGCCACGTCAAGGTATGGGACGCGCTGCGCCAGCTCTATCAGGTCATAGCCGCGAATGATGATTTTTTCCTTCACTACATCAAGGGCGGACACTTTGGTTTTAACCGCAAGGATGTTTTCCAATCCGGGGACAAACTGCTCACTCATAGAGGTTTAGGGTTTTGTGTTTTGTTGATAGAAGTTACCAAGTTTCAAAGTTCCGCTGGTCGCTGCCCAGCGTCCAGAAGTGAATGCCGTCAGGCGATAGCCTTACCACTTTCCCCAAGCGCTGCCTTAGCTGACGGAACTGCTTGTGTCTTAGAAAACGGCGAATGTAGGTTGCTTCCTCAGATTGCGCCACATCCAAATACACAAGGCAGTAGCGCTGATGCCGCAATTCCGCTTTGTAAAAGTCTCTATCTGCTGTAAAGAACGTGATATTTCCGCGTTGATGTAGAAGCGGTATGATTTTCTGTAAATCATCATCTCCAAGCACTGCAATATCTTTTCCAATTTGGCGAATGCGAATCTTAAAGCGTCGCAGCTTTTGAGCCTCTGGCTCGGGTATGTTTTCGTCCAGAAGGTTCATAAATTTTTTCCAGAGCCTTTGCCGCAAGCATCACTGCTTCGGCTACCGCTTCTTTGGAGATGCGGTGATGAAAAGCTGCTGCCGCTGCTTCAAGCGAATATCCTTCGGCAATCAGCTCTAATACTCGAGATACAGGAATACGCGTGCCTTTAAAGCGCAGTTCGCCTTCGCCTACTTTTGGGTCGCTAAAAATGTATTTGCCAATTTCTCGCCGCATTGCTCTCTGAGCTATGGATTACACAACTCACCCTCGGGTTTTGCCTTAGTTAGAATTTTCGCTCCAGTGCAAAGGTTTTGTCCACTGATTCATAGTCGTGATAGCGAATCAGCTCGTATAGCTCTTTGCGCGTCTGCATACGCTCAAGCCACTTTTCTTGGGTGCCGCTTTCCAAAAGTTCCTTGAAGACACCTTCTACGGCTTTCATCGCTACTCGAAGCGAGGTTACGGGGTAAATTACGACCTTGTATCCCCAGTCTTCGAACTGCTGTGCTGAGATGTAGGGCGTTTTGCCAAACTCTGTCATATTCGCCAGCAGCGGTGCTTGGATTTCCTTTGCTGCCAATTTGAACTCTTCCTCGCTTTGCAGGGCTTCGGGGAAAATCAGGTCCGCACCTGCTTCAGCATACAGGTTTGCCCGGCGAATGGTCTCGCCAATGCCAGCAATCGCCTTGGCGTCAGTGCGTGCCACAATCAGCATTTCCTTGCGCACGGATTTTGCCGCACGAATTTTCTCAATCATCTCTTCAGCTGTGATAATTTCCTTTCCGTCCAAATGACCGCACTTTTTTGGCATCACTTGGTCTTCAATCTGCACTGCGGCAGCGCCTGCTTCCTCGAGTTCTTTCACGGTGCGCATCACATTAAGCGTCTCGCCAAAGCCTGTGTCCACATCCACGATGAGCGGCAAATCACTGGCGCGCACAATCGCACGCACTGCATCGGCTAATTCGGAGAGCGTAAAAAGCCCCAAGTCTGGCATGCCCATTGAGGCAGAAAAAGCAGCACCCGAAAAGTAAGCTGTGTCGAAGCCTACTTGTTTGGCGCAGAGCGCCACCAGCGCATTGAACACGCCAGGCGCTTTGATAATTGCGGGCTGCAAGAGTCGCGTCTTTAAGCGCGCTCCTGCCGACACTTGTGAGCGATGTTGCACCAGCCAAGTCATATTGCAAAAAGTTGTCAGGTAGTTAAATGCGAATAGCTTCTACGACTTCAGCGACGGTATGCTTTTCGTAGTTGAAGACCATTTCTACGACACGGTCGCGCTGTGCATCGGTCCAGCAGTGTTCTGTATTCGCAGCGAGCTTTTCGACTACTTCGCTATCGCTCATTGGATTTTGCGCATGCCCTCTCGGGAACGAGACCTCAAGCGAGTGGGTCTGACCATCATCTGTTGTAACCGTGATGCGGTTGGGAATACCAAATGGATAACCTTCTGTCAGTTTCGGGTCTTCCGCAACGGTTACACTGTTCTTCAGAATTGCACGTGTCGTTGGGTCGAAGATGCGCGCATGCGAGAATGATTCTTTGGTGATTTTACCATCCATCAGCGCTACCAGCGTGATGTATTGAATAGAATGGTCTGCTGTTTCACGCGTTTTTGGCTCCCACTTCTCAGGGTCTTTGGCAATAATCTCATACGATGCCTTGAAGGTGTCAATATGCAGCGATTTGATTTTGGCACCGTTCATTTTTTTGTGAAGCTGCAGCGCTGCATCGACGGCACTTTGCGCATGATACTCGACGGGCCAGAATTTGATGTAGGTATCCAGAATGCGGCGTGGCGGTTCTTTTTTCTCTAATCTCTCGAGCACCCTATCATCAAACTTTTCGCCGTTTAGCAATTGGCGGAAGAAGCCCATTTCACCTTCAAAAGGCTGATAGGGTCCAGTCACACCTTTTGCCGCCAGCAAAGCGCCAAAGACACCGTTGCGGGCGGAGTTTGCTGCAGCGGCGCCTTTCCACATTGAAAGTTCGCCTGCTCGCGTCTGCCGCATTGAAGCGTGCGGCACGATGGCAATTGAAATTGCATGCTCAATTTGCTCTCCTTTTAGCCCTAAGAGCTTTGCTGCTCCGCACGCTGTGCCAATGCCAATGTAATTCACATGGTCCCAACGATTTTTACGCAGACTTGCCGCATCGCAAAGGTTAATTGGAATTTCGTAAGCGATTGCCAGCGCAGTGATAAGCTCTTCGGTCGAATTGCCATTCCACTCAGCGAGTGCCATCAGTGCACCAATCATATCTGACGGATGAAGCGGTTCTTTGGAAAGGTAAGTGTCATTGAAGTCGAGGTAGCGCACTGCCACGCCATTGACAAAGCCCGCAATTTCAGGTGGTGTTTTTGTTGCCGTGCCCCAGAGTGTGCTGCCACGCTGTCCAGGCGCAAGTGCAAAGTCGTAAGCGTAGTTGCGCACGGCTTTTGGTGTATCTTCGCCGATTGCACTCATAGCCGTGCCAAAACTATCCAGAATGCGGCGCTTGACCTCATGGATGGTCTCCTTTGGCAATTGTGAATATGTGATGGCTTCAGTATAGGAGGCAAAGAGCTTACTGTAACGATCCGACATTGTTTGACTTCGTTGAAAGGTTGTTTGGAAGCAATAGTGGGCGAAGATAAAAAACTTACGTGGAAATTCGCTTGGCAAGCTTGCTCATTCTGTCAAGTTGACGGTTCTCTGCAAATAAAAGAGGGCGGGTTACAGCCGCCCTGCACACCAGATTGCCCTTTTGCGCACTCCCTTAGTTCACTGACGCGGTTATCGGCGCATCTTGCGAGACACTCTTTGTATGGCTGCTACCCAGCGTGGGTGCGAAGCTATCGAGCGATTCACCATGCTGGCTAATGTCAAGACCGATTTCTTCTTGCTCTTCGCGTACTCGCAGGGGAATAATCATATCAGTTACCTTGTAGAGTATGTACGACCCGCCAAAGGTGTAGACGGAAACAATCAGCAAAGCCAAGAGATGATAAAGGAAGGTCTCTGTTTTCCCGAAGGCTAAGCCAACGCCCTGCGCAAAAATTCCTGTCGCAATCATTCCCACGATGCCACCAACGCCGTGACAAGGGAACACATCCAGCGTATCGTCCAGCGTAGATTGATTTTTCCAGTGCACGGCAAGGTTGCTCACTATGCTTGCAATCGTGCCAATGAAAAGACTTGCTCCAACACTCACATATCCAGCTGCAGGCGTAATTGCCACAAGTCCGACCACCGCACCCACACAGGCGCCCAAGGCAGATGGCTTTCTGCCACGCAGACCGTCGAAGAAAATCCATGAGAGCATGGCTGCGGCTGATGCAGTGTTGGTGGCTAAGAAGGCCGATGTGGCGGTCTCATTCGCCGCCAAGGCTGAGCCCGCATTGAACCCAAACCAGCCAAACCAGAGCATTCCCGTTCCCAAAATCACAAATGGGATATTGGCTGGAGTGTGTGCCTCGCCTGAATGGTGCGACTTACGCCGCCCTAAAAAGAGTGCGCCTGCTAAGGCAGCAAACCCAGCTGACATATGCACCACCGTGCCCCCTGCAAAATCCAGCACGCCCCAGTTGCGCAGAAAACCATTCGGATGCCATGTCCAGTGTGCCAGAGGCGCATAGATAAAGAGGCTAAACAAGCAGATGAACAGTAGGTAACTTGAAAAGCGCACGCGCTCCGCAAAAGAGCCCGTAATTAACGCAGGGGTGATAATTGCAAACTTTAGCTGAAAGAGTGAAAAGAGCACCAGTGGAATGGTCGGTGCCAGCGCTTCGTCTGTCGAGACACTCACACCTTGAAACATAAAGAAAGTCAGCGGATTGCCGATGAGCCCAAACTTTTCTCCCCCGAGGCTTTCGCCAAAGGCCAGGCTGAAGCCACACACAATCCAGAGAATGGAAATGACGCCCATAGCAATAAAACTTTGCAGCATGGTCGAAATGACATTGCGTCGTCCCACCATTCCGCCGTAGAAAAACGAGAGTCCGGGCGTCATGAGCAACACTAAGCCTGTTGCAGTCAGCATCCAAGCTACGTCGGCTGCAACGATTGGCTTTGCGTTTGGATTTATTGGCGCAACGGGCACAAACAGCCCTACTATACTGGCTAGGACAAGTAACGCAAACGGCACTATCCACTTTTTCTCCATTGCTTCCTCCATTTAATAGGTTAAGCGATACAGCGCTAAAGTAAAAAATTTTTAAGTTTTTCCAAATCAAACCTAATCTTTTTAGAAATAGCACCGCTAAAACTTTATATTTGAAAGCAATTCCTCAGCTCAACCAGCTTCTTCCTCATTAATTCTGTGCGCTGGGTTTGGCATTGCCTTACAAAGGTTTTATTTTCTTTTGCTTTAAGCATTATGGTCAAGCGTAAGAAAGCCGTTGTAACCTACGAGGTTGCAATTATTCCCAGTGATGGCTCGGCGGCACGTACATACAGCGGATTGACTAAAGGCAAGGTTATTTCCGCTCTGGTTGCACTCTGCGCTGGTGTAGCGCTTATCTCGACGCTGCTGATTGCACTCACGCCTATTCGCACTTTGCTTCCGGGCTATGGCGATGCAGACCGCTACCAGAAACTCTTGCTTGAGAATCAAATGCGCCTTGATAGCTTGAGCAGTCGCTTGATGTTGTTTGATGCATACAGCCGAAAGTTGCGCACGGTGCTTGGCGCGCTTAGCGACACGAATGCGAAAGGCACCCCTTCTATGCCTAGTCGCACACGAGCAGGTGTTGCGGTCTCACTCCCAAGTGATGCCTATGCGTCTCTTTCTCGCAAAGCGCCTGAGACATTTTTAGGGTTTCTGGTGCAAGGCACACCATCGCAGCCCTTTCGCCGTGAGCGCAGCCACTACGGCCTTGACATTGCGACCGCCTTAAACGAACCCATCGGAGCTATTGCAGATGGCACCGTCATCTTTGCAGATTGGACTGACGACTATGGCTACACGCTGATTCTCTGGCACGGTTCATACCTTAGCTTCTACAAGCACTGCAACGCAGTGCTGGTGCGAGACGGCGAACCTGTGCTCAAAGGTCAGATTGTTGCGCTGACGGGCAACACAGGGCGAGAGAGTTCTGCACCGCACTTGCATCTTGAAATTTGGAAAGACGGTATTCCACAAGATCCTGAGCTTTATCTTTCTAAATAACTGACGCAGCACATGTTTGGGAAAAAGGACAATCGTCAGACGGCTTTTGCCACTTCTCTGCCAAGCAATGGAAGTGAAAACAAGCTCAGCATCGTTGCAGAAGGCACAACAGTGCGCGGCGATTTTGAAACTGCTGGCAATTTGCGTATTGACGGCAAAGTGCTTGGTAACATTATCTCATCAGCAAATGTTGCCATCGGTCAAGGTGGTTCTGTAGAGGGCAATATCACAGCTGCAATGGTTAAAATTTCTGGTCGCGTGCATGGTAACTTGGAAGTACATGGTCGATTAATTTTAGACGCCACTGCGGTACTTATCGGTGAAGTGAAAACCAAGCTGCTCTCGGTAGAAGAAGGGGCTACCTTCAATGGCAAGGTTACAATGGAAAGTGGGCTTGGCACAGAAACCGTTACCTCTGTTAGCAAGGAGTATGCACAATGAGCCTGCTGGGCGATCTGCGCAAATCCGTGCGTGAAGCGGGCGAGGCACAGCGTAAGTCGGCTGCATATTTGAGCGTTGGGATTCAGATAGCTGTTGCGTTTGCACTGTTCGTGTTTGGTGGCTACAAGCTCGACGAGGCACTGGGCACAAAGCCTATCTTTCTACTTCTTGGCATGCTGTGTGCCTTGATTGCCCTTTTTACGATTCTCCTTCGCCTTGCAGGATGGAGCTCAGGATCTTCTCGCACCCTTTCAGATTCTACATCTCCGAAGTCTAATTCAAGCACTAATCCACAATGAAATTAATATCCGCTAAACCGCTCTTGGATTTTCTTGCCTTGATGGCTATCTTTACTTTTCTTCTGTGGATACTGATTGCGCTGGCTGGAATTGGGTCGCACTCGGTTTTCTATGCGTGGGCGATTGTCGCCACAAATGCAGTGCTGGGCTATGTCCTCTTTGAGTACGGCTACGCGATAAAATCGCCCCATTTCTTCCGCACCGTGTTGCTTGGGCAAGCGATGCGTCTTTTTTTTGTCGCAGCCGCTATTGTGGCACTCACGCTTCTCCGAGTGGTGGAATTAGCACCTTTTGCTTGGTCAGTGATAGGCTTTTACGCAGTTTATCTACCTATTGAGGTGTTGGCATGCCTTGGTAGGATGAAAATGGAAAAAAGATTGGAGAAGTTAAGACAACTTTTTTAACTGTCTGTGGCTTATATGCTTGGCTTGAAGGCATCTTTTCTTGCGCTTAGCCTTGCGGCAATCGTGAGCTTGCCTGCTTTGGCTTCCGACTCCAAGCACGATGAAGGCGATAGCCAGAAATTAGACGTAATGCATCACATTTTAGATGCTCGCACCTTAGATTTTGAGCCTTTCGGGGAGATACATTTGCCGCAGTTTCCACCCATTCAGATTGGCAGTTTTACGATTGATATTTCACCTACTCGCCATGTGGTGATGATGTGGATTGCCTCGGCGTTGCTCTTAGCGCTGATGATTCGCGTCGGCAATCGCTACAAAGCGATGACTTCACCAGCGGCGCCAAGCGGGCTAGCGAATGTGGTGGAAGCGGTCGTGCAGTTTATCCGTGACGACATTGCGCGCCCGAATATTGGTGAGCACTATCAGCGCTTTCTGCCTTATCTTTTGACGGTCTTTTTCTTCATTCTTTTCTGCAATTTGCTTGGTCTGGTACCTTTTGCTGCAACTGCTACGGGCAACATTGCCGTAACGATGACGCTTGCTACGTTCACATTTGTTCTCACGCAGTATGCAGGTATTCGGGAAAACGGCATTCGTGGGTGGCTTGCGCATCTGACAGGCGGCGCACCGCCTGTGCTCTGGATTATTATGATTCCTGTGGAAATTGTCAGTCTCTTTGTCAAGCCCTTTGCACTCACGATGCGTCTTTTTGCCAATATGACCGCTGGGCACACGGTTATTATCGTGCTCATCAGCTTAATTTTTATCTTTAAGAGTTTTCTAGTCGCACCTGTTTCAATTGCACTCACGCTGGCTATCTACGGCTTGGAGCTGTTTGTTGCCTTTATGCAGGCTTACATTTTCACGATGCTCTCGAGCGTTTTTATTGGCTTAGCGATGGCGCATGGGCACGAAGAGGGTGCGCACTGAATAGTGCGTTTTTTCTTTTAACCATCTCCTGGAGGAAAACATCAAACATGGGTAACGAAGCACTTGCATTTCTGGGCGCAGGCATCGGCGCTGGTATTGCCGCTGTCGGTGCGGGCATTGGTATTGGCAATGCAGTAGGCTCTGCTGCCGAAGCAATTGCCCGTCAACCTCAAGCCTCGGGCGACATTCGCGGTCTGACTCTCATTGCTGCGGGTCTGGTTGAAGGTGCAGCGATTATTGCGCTGGTCGTGTGCTTGCTCCTTGCCATAAAGTAACCTATCGGGCGTAAGGCATTGCCTTGCGCCCATTTTCTTAAATTTGCGTTGAACCGATACCGTTTATGGCGCTACTTAGTCTCATTTTGCTGGAGGGCAGTCTGCTGAGTCCCAACCCTGGACTGATTTTCTGGACTGCGGTTACTTTTCTCATTTTGCTGTTCGTCTTGCGTGCTACAGCTTGGACGCCGATTGTCAATGCCTTAGACGAGCGTGAACGCAGCATTCAATCGGCAATTGCACGCGCAGAACAAGCTCGCACCGAAGCTGAAAAACTCTTAGCTGAGCACAAAGCGATGCTGGCTAAGGCTCAGTTAGAAGCTGACCGCATTATTCAGGAAAGCCGAGTGGCGGCAGAAAAGATTCGCAGCGAGATTTTGGAGAAGGCAAATGCCGAAGCACGCAAAATGATTGAAGAAGCCAAGCTCACAATTGCCACAGAAAGACAGCGTGCCTTAGCGGCTCTGCGCGATGAGGTCGCTGAACTTGCTATTAAGAGCGCTGAGCTGATTATTCGCCACAATCTTGATGCAGAGCGACACAAGGAGCTTATTGCCGCTGCCCTAAATGAGATGCCCGCTCAGGTTACAGAATTTGCTGGCAAGTAATTCAAAAACGTTTGCGCCAAATGAAATCACGTGTTGGTTTGCGCTACGCCACAGCTATCCTTCAAGGTGCGGGTGAAGATCTCCCGACTGTTGCCCAAGACCTTGAGCTGGTTAAGCAAATCCTTGCTGAATCCAAAGAACTCAGCAATGTGCTCAAAAGTCCCATTGTAAAAGACGATGACAAAATTGCCATCTTAAAGCAGGTCTTCATCGGTAGAATTTCCATCAAAACGCTGGAGGCACTTGAGCTACTTGTGCGCAAAGGTCGCAGTGCCTTTATTGCAGATACGATTGCTGAATTTCAAGCTTTGCTTGATGCCCAAAACGGAGTGCTCAATGCCGAAGTTTGCAGCGCTGTGGAGTTAGATGATACACAGAAGAACCTGATTTCAGCACAGTTGGAGCGCCTTATGCACAAAAAGGTTCGTCTCTCCACTAAAGTAATGCCAGCTCTCATCGGTGGTCTGACCATCCGTATTGGTGATACCGTCATTGATAGTAGCGTCAAACACCAGCTTGAACGATTGCGCGGAAAGTTTAAGCAAGCT
The DNA here is from genome assembly GCA_025056565.1 of Chloroherpetonaceae bacterium. Taxonomy (NCBI): domain Bacteria; kingdom Pseudomonadati; phylum Chlorobiota; class Chlorobiia; order Chlorobiales; family Chloroherpetonaceae; species Chloroherpetonaceae bacterium. The sequence goes on from JANWWA010000007.1 coordinate 29,694, forward strand.
GTGCTGAATTAACTGCTCTCTCTGCTCCTTATGTTTGTCTTTTCCTCAGCCGCATCATCGGTCAGAGTTGCTACGCTCCTACAGCTATCGCACGCAATTGGCTGTTCTTTCTTAGTATTGGAACTGCAGCGTCAAAATGTTGGCTGAGCCTAATTGGCTGGTGAATGGAATAAAGGCGTAGTCAAAGACGATACTTGCCCACTTAATGCCCACACCCGCTGAGAAGTTGCGGGCTGCATTTCCAAGCATTGCACCGATGCGAAGCCAGAGCAGCTCTCGGAACATATACTCTGCTCCTACGCTCAGATGTGCTGCATCTGAAAAGACGCTCACGGCGTTGGCTTCCAGTATCAAGGAACTTTCCACAGTGGGCAGCATCAGTTGGTAGGCAGCGCCAATGCGTAGCAGCGCTGGCAGTCTTGTGCTTTCACTTGCCAGTGCATTCATTGCTCCCACATTTTGCAGCGATGCTCCTAAAGTTAGTCCCTGAAGCGGGCGGAACAGACCTGATATATCGACTGCAAAGCCCGTTGCATCATCAATAAAGATGCGCTCAAAGAGAAACTTGCCCGTTAGAGCTATGGCGAGCTTATCTGTTAGGTTTTGGCTGTAGGCGACACTGGCAGCGAGATTTTGTGCCGCAAATGTGCCTTCGGGCGTTGGCGTAGGACGCAAGCGAATCGGAATGTTACTTACCGTGAGCCAAAAGAGCGAAACGCCCAGCGCACTTTGACCGAAGTTGAACTTGGTTGCGACGTAACTTGCATAGGTATCCAAGAGCCAGAAACTTTGCGAGAAAAGGATACCAGATTTTTCGCTTGCAGAAAGTAGTGCAGAATTGTAGTAATTCGCTGCTGCGCTTTGTGCAGAGGCGACACCTGTGTTGGCTAAGGCTTGTTCTCGCGCAGTTACGCCTACTTGCAGGAAGGAGAGCCCCGTTTGGCTGAACAGCGACAGTGGATAGCAGAGCAGAAGAATAGCAAGAAAAAATTGACGCATAGCGCTAAAAGTAGGAAGGGACTTACTTCTGTGTAAGCCCAGCAAAAGCCCCTTATGTCGCTTAGTTTTTATCTTTGCTGGCCTCTAGTAAGATGCGCTTTTCTTCGCTAGTGAGCGACTCATAGCCACTGCGTGAAATCTTGTCTAAAATCTCATCAATGCGGTCTTGCGTGATGTGACGAGAAGAGGAGCGATACGACTGTGAGCGCGACCCACTGGCTGAAATTTTTTCAAACCACGACTGGAACGGGAACTCTCGCTGCATTACCTTTATGTAGATGTATCCAATCGCCATTCCGCCCAAGTGGGCAAAGTGCGCAATACCGCTGGAAGATTGGTCGAAGCTCGCAATAAACTCTAAGACAGCATAGAGTGCGACCAGATACTTCGCCTTGATAGGAAGGAGAAAATAAATGTAGATGTATCGGTCAGGAAACATCATTCCGAAAGCCAATAGCACGCCATAGACGGCACCTGACGCCCCTACAGTCGGATACACGCCGCTTGTTAGCAGCAGATTGATAATTCCTGCACCAATGCCACAGGTAAAGTAGTAGATTGTAAATTGCTGCGTGCCCCAATAGTTTTCAATCTCTGCCCCAAACATCCATAGCGCGAACATATTGAAGAGAATGTGCCAAACGCCGCCGTGCATAAACATATAGGTTACAAGCTGCCAAATCTCAAAGCGGTTCGAGTCCAACGTCCAGAGCGCGCCAAACTCCAACAGAGGCACCCGCATCGGTGTAAAAAACTGGAAGAAAAAGACGACTACATTGACGATGATGATTAACTTAATCGCAGGCGGCATCACGGAGAATCCACCTGGGCGATACTCATCGTAATACCTCATACTGTCTCCTTCCTTGTTTAGTCTCAGTAAGCGAAACAGATGTTTGTGGCAAAAGATTCGCTCAAACTTAATACGTGTTCAGATTGCAAGCAAAATTTCACCTGTTCTTTTTGCCTTCGTTCTATGCCTTCTTTTTTTGCAAGTGAAAGGATAGGAAAGCCTTGCAACCTGTTTCATTTTTCCTTCTTGCAGTCTTCATCAATCTATCCTTTGCACAAGTGCACTTTGCACAAACGTTCTCCACAAACTTGTTACAACATGATTCCACTGGCTACTTATCGTTCAGTGCTGCGATGCCGGGCAACACTTTGCCTTCGAGGAACTCCAGACTTGCTCCGCCGCCTGTTGAGACATGCGTAACGGATTTTTCCAGACCTGCTTTGGCAATTGCCGCCGCACTGTCACCTCCACCAATGACCGTGATAGCCCCTTTTGCCGTTGCTTCAGCTAAGGCTTTTGCAATTTCCACTGTGCCAGTGGCAAACTTTTCCATTTCGAAAACGCCCATCGGGCCGTTCCACACCACTGTCTTAGCGCTAAGAATTTCCTTTCGATACATCTCAATTGTTCTCGGCCCGATGTCCATTCCAATCCAATCGTCTGGAATGTCCGTAATCTGCACAACTTTGCTTTCCGCATCAGGCTCAAATTTATTGGCGACCACCACATCCAGTGGCAAAAAGAGTGAGACACCTTTCGCATCAGCACGCTCCATTACCGCTTTTGCCACGTCTAACTTGTCATCTTCAACCAGCGACTTGCCCACTCTTAGACTATTTGCTTTGAAGAAGGTAAAAATCATTGCACCTCCAACCAAGATTTTGTCAACCTTATCAATCAGTCGCTCCAAGACGTCAATTTTGCCTGAAATTTTTGCTCCTCCCAAGATGGCCACGAAGGGTCTTGCGGGGTTTTCAGTCGCTTCACCGAGATACTTTAGCTCTTTTTCAATAAGAAAGCCTGCCACCGCTACTGGCACAAAGCGCGTGACGCCTTCGGTTGAGGCGTGTGCACGGTGCGCTGTGCCAAACGCATCATTGACATAAATCTCACCTAACGCTGCCAGCTTCTTTGCAAACTCTGGATTGTTATCCTCCTCGTCAGGATAGAAGCGCAGGTTTTCGAGCATCAAGACCTCGCCGTTTTTCAAGGCGTGCACCTTTGCTTCGACTTCAGGACCGATGCAGTCTTCTGCCATCTGCACAGGTCGCCCTAGAAGTTCAGAGAGCCGTTCTGCTGCGGGTCTAAGGGAGAACTCCATATTGCGCTTGCCTTTCGGTCGCCCCAAGTGCGACATTAGAATTACGCGCGCGCCGTCGCTTACAAGTTTCTGAATCGTAGGTAGCGACTCCCGAATACGCGTGTCATCTTCAATGCGCCCCGACTTGTCAAGTGGCACGTTGAAGTCGACGCGCACCAGTACCCGTTTGCCGCTAACAGAGATATCCGAGATAGTTTTCTTGTTCATACTACACTGCGTTAAAAGTTAGTCTGATGAGCCGATGCGATAGGTGCTTTGAACAATTGCACGCAGTTGCAGCACATCGCTTGCACGCACACGTGCCAGCTGTGGTTGAGCACCTTGCCTTGTGTCGGCTTGCAGTTCAAGAAAGAGATAGCGTGCCCGAGGCAATGCTTTCAGCTCTTCATCATTTAGCTCGAGCACAATGCGGCTTGGCGTCAAGGCTGTGCTCTCGCCAGCCGCATTGACAGGTGCCGCAGCAATCGTTGCAAAGTCAGCGCGCGGTAACGACAGCGTTTGGCGCGTGGTGGCACTGACTACAATCGGTCGATACGCCGCATCCAGAAATACCGTCCTAAGACGCGTGTTGATGGGGAGACTGGATTGCACCTGCAGGGCAAGGCGTGCAGCTTGCACACTGCTCAGGTCAGGCGGTGTTAGTGCTACAGTATCACGCAAACCAAAGGCTGCAAGGTTGAATCGGAAGGGCAAGCGGAAACTGAGAGCCACGCTGACGCGACTTGTATCCGTTACGAACCCAAATACTCGGTTTGGGTTCAGCACAGCCGTGCCGCGCGTCACGATGCGATTCGGCAGGCGCGTAAAAACTTGCGAGATGTTGCTATTCTGCGCATTGAGTACCAGCCGCGTGGTGGCATTTGGTGACACTTCCAGCGTAATTGGCTGACCATTCAGCAGCACATCTAAAGAATCACGTCGACGCGCACTGAAAGTTACAAAACGGGTCGTAGATCGCACCAAAAAGCCAATTGAACTTTGAAAGTCCAGCGTGAGATTTGGAAATAGTTCTCCACTCAGCGTGTCGACATCCGACAAGTTTAGCTCAAGCGGGTCGAGTGTAAAGCTAAAATCCAGCGGACGGTTTTCATCGACACGCCAGACCACGCCTTCCGCACGAGAAGCGGCAATCTGCGCGGTTTGATAGACGGTTACAAACTCTGTGTTTGGGTCAATGCGAATAAAGTCTCGTGCTTCGTTGGTGCGTGCCGTAATTTCATACGGAATCACGGTATCACCCTGAGCTGTAATCGTCCAGCCCCCGAGATTCGAGATAGTTACAACTGCGGTTTGCAGTGCTGGCACGAAGGTCTCCTCTTCATAGCGGCGATTGCCTTGCGTAACGGTGGGCAGGACTACACGCGCAGTGCCGTTAATCGCAATTGGATTAATAAAGCGTATGCTGACTGTTCCGCGTCGCAGTGTAACGCTGCGTAAGCGCTCTACAACCCCGCCTGTCGCACGCACCGTGCCCTTCTCCAAAAAGGTCTGTGCTTGGAAGCGCACTTCTGCCGCAGAGTAGGCAACTGTGTCGGTTGGCTGAATTGTTACCGTGAGCGGTGCCGTCAGTGCAATGGTTGCAGCCTGCGCTGGAATGACGCCATTTACAATCCGCACTGCTAAGCGACTTGTAAAGCGCTGATTAGACAGCATCACTGAGTCCATCACCGTTTGACCTGCATTCAGGCTCGGCACGGTTATTGCGCCTAGTGTTACATTTTGCGTCAGGTCTTGCAGCTCAAAGCGTAGTTGCTCGAAGCGCACACCTGTGCCATTGGACACACGGATTTTGATGCCGCCTTCCACCACATCTACAAAACGAATGTTCTCGTCGAGCTCGAAGCGATATGCTTCAGAGCGAAGATTGTCGAATCGTGGCAAAGTCGTGCTACCTGTTGGCAACGAAATGCCCGATGCGGAGGCGATACTACCTAAGGATTGCGTTGCGCTCTTTTCGAACTTAGGAATTCGCAGTCGTCGGCTTGCTTTTGTGCGTGCTGAATCTGAGATGCGAATTGTCAGTGAGTCGCCAATGTCGAAGGTGCTGCGGTATGTGGTATCATAGACGAACTGAATATCGCCAGACGGTGTAATTTCTAGCGGCGGGTCTTTTAATTTTCCAATGAGCGAGCGAGCGGTGTAGCTTGCGTTCAAAAGCGGAAATGCACCCGAAATATCCCAGATGGGTGTAACAGGACGCTCTATGTTGCAACTAATTGCGCCAAGTAGCAGCGTGAGCAAAATTGCACGGGCTAGCAAGGTTTTCACGGCACAATTTCTCGGGATAGACAAGTTTGCAGCGTAAAGTAAGAAATAATTTCAAAAAAGCGTTTGAATGGCATCATATCGCGGACACTTGTGGGGCGGCATCATTTTCTTTGTTCCATTTGTGTTGCTCCTTGTTTTTTTCTTCGACTTCTACCGCCAGCCTCTTCCAGCGCTGCTGGTGCAGATTGTGATTTTGCTCGGCATTACAATGCTGTTTGCACTGTTTCCTGACATTGACATCAAGAGCAAAGGGCAGCGCATTTTCTACCTCATCTTTTTTTGCGTCGACATTCTCCTTATTGCCACAGGGCACTGGCGCGAAGCAGCATTTTTGGGACTTTTTGCGATGTTACCACTTATCACCGAGCATCGTGGCTGGACGCACTCTTTTTGGGCTGCGCTTGTTATTCCGCTGCCTTTTTTGCTTCTTCCTATCTGGTTTGCCAAAGCTGGCTGGAAAGCGGGTCTGCCCTACTACCTTGCTGCCGTTACAGGCTACCTCAGCCATCGTTTCATGGACGGTATCTTCTTTGGTCGTGGAAAGCGCTGAGATGTGTCTGTCCGTGCAGTGCTGCACCTGAATGGCTCTTGCTTTGCCTCCTTCCTAACACCGCTGCTGCCTGCGCAACTGCTGACACGATTTGTCTATAAATTTCAGCGTGCTAAATTTCTCTGAAAACCGTGATGCACTATGGCAGAGCGAGATTACGACAGCTCAACCTTGCGAGAATTTTTAAAGCATAAAGTCTTCGGTAAGGTTTGGTTTAGCGCACTGCTTATTGCTCCTGCTGTTGTGTTCTTCGCCTTTCTGATTGCGCGGCTTGATGTGCTCAGCAATTTGGAGATGAAGCTCTTGGACACCAAGTTCAATCTGCGCCCCTTAGATACGACCTTCAAGCAGCGTTCTCAGGTGGTGCTGATTGGCATTACAGACCAAGCGCAGCAAGCGGTGCAGTCATTTCCATGGCCGCGTGACTACCATGCGCGCATTATTCGCAATCTGCACCGTGCTGGCGCAAAAGTGATTGCCTTTGACTTGATGTTTGACGAAGTTGACAAGCGAGGCGGTGATGCTGCTTTTCGAGCAGCAGCTGCAGAAGCGCAAAATGTTGTGGTCGCAGGACGCGAGCCAACCTCTATGACGGAAGGACGGCAAGTAGAATACAAGTCGCTTGGCAAGGTCGACTATGTAACCATCTTTGACGGCTCGCCGGGCACAACAGTTGGCAACGTTTATGTGCGTCAAGATAACGATGGGGTACTGCGACGCTATCATCCTGCCAGCGCTAATGTGCTAGGCAATCAATTTCTCTCCTTTGCATATGCGATTCTCAAGGTTTATTTCCAGACCAGCGACTCTTTGCGCTACGAAGAGGGGGATTTTGTCTTTGCAGGCAAGCGAATTCCCAGTTTCGACGGCGAGTCTGTGCTGCTAAACCCTTACGGTCCAAGTCATGCCTTTCCCGAGATTTCTGCCGAGAACATTCTCGATGACCGTGAGTTTATGACCAAGTTCGAGTATGAGCAGTTTCAGCAAGTCATGAAAGAAACAGGGCTAGACTCACTTTCGCTGGTTCGGAATGAAGAGCTACGCGACCTCTGGGCAACTGACCTCTTTGACGACCCGCTAAGCGGCATTCAAGAGCAAGTTAGGGGCAAGATTTGCATTATCGGTCCAATGTTTCCCGAAGCTAAAGATGATTTTCCTACCTCAATGTGGACAGATGGTCGCCCTGACCAAAACAAGATGTATGGAGTTGAGATTCACGCCACAGCTGTCCAGAATTTCATTGATGGACAGTTCATTCGAGTGGCGAATCCATTTGCGGTGATTGGTGTGCTCCTGTTGCTTAGCTACGTGCTCTTTGTAGCTGCTGTCTCTATCAAGCGCGTGCGCATCCCAAACCAAAAGATTATGCTTTTTGTAACGATTGGCGCAATGCTGCTTGCTCTATACAGTGCCAGTGCGCTTACCGTCTATATTCTTGGTGCCAATCCTCTGCAATACTTCCTCTCTTTGCCCCTTACTACGCAACTACTCTTTGTTGGCAGCACCATTGCGGGTTCAATTGCTGCAGCCTTTGGCTTTAAGCGCGCTGGCACTATGCAGGAATTTAGCGTAGAGGTGCTATCGCTGCTTCTGTCAGTTGGTCTGTTTGTTGCGGCGTATCAATACTCCATTTACCACTTTGTGGAAGATGGCGTGCTGATTTATGCCATTCCTTTTGCGACCACAATCGCCTTCTCATATGCTGCCACAATTCTCTACCAGTATTTTACGGAGTCGCGTCAGAAGAAACTTATCAAAGGCTTCTTTAACGCATATGTGCCACCTGCGCTGGTGGAGCAGATGCTTGCTAATCCCGATTCCTTTAAGTTAGGTGGTGAGCGCCGTGAGCTGACAATGTTTTTCAGTGACATTAAAGGTTTCACCAATATCTCCGAAGGCTACAAAGACAACCCCGAGAAACTCGTTGAGCTTCTGAATGAGTATCTCGGCACGATGACAGACATCATCTTTAAGTATGGTGGCACGCTGGATAAGTATATCGGCGACGCCGTGGTCGCATTCTGGAATGCACCGCTGCCCGTAGAAGACCACGCTAAACAAGCCTGCTGGGCTGCGTTGGAGATGCAAGAGACGCTGAAAAAGCTCCGTGAGAAGTGGATTGCAGAGGGCAAGCCGCCGATTTACTCGCGTATGGGTATCAACACTGGCACAGTCATCGTTGGCAATATGGGCTCGCAGTCTCGCTTTGCTTACACAGCAATGGGTGATGCGATGAACTTAGCTGCACGTCTTGAAGCGGCAAATAAGGCGTTCGGCACATCAATTATGATTTCGCAATACACTTATGAGCGTGTCAAAGACTATTGTCTTTGTCGGGAGCTTGCGACTATTACTGTGCAAGGCAAAGCTGAGCCTATAAAGGTTTATGAATTGGTCGGACGCAAAGAGCCGGGCAAAGTCTATGAAGAATTGCCACCTGCTGAAACTGCCTCGAAGGGTATTCTAGCGATTGCCAAAGATTAGCTATGGCGATAAGTTACAATCAAGCGGCGCCGATGGCCTCTCGTCAATCCAGATATGAGCTTACGCCTGATATGTTGCTTTATGCTTACTCGGTTGGCATTTTTCCGATGGCGGATTCAGATACTGGAGAGGTGCACTGGTATCAGCCCAAAATGCGTGCAATTATTCCGATTGACACCTTCAAGCCCCCTCGCTCACTGCGGCAAGTAATCAAGAAAGGCATCTTTGAAGTGCGTCTCAACACCGCATTTGAGCAAGTGATGCGCAACTGCGCCACCGAACGTGGCGACGGCTTAGGCACATGGATTTCCGAAGAGATGATAGATGCTTACACACGTCTTCATCACTTGGGCTATGCACATAGCGTTGAGACTTTTCTGAATGGTCAGCTAGTCGGCGGTCTCTATGGCGTTGCTATTGGCGCCGCATTTTTTGGAGAGTCAATGTTTTATCGCGTCTCAAATGCTTCAAAGGTGGCCTTTGTCGCACTGATTGAACGCTTGCGTGCCCGTGGCTTTGAGCTTTTGGACTCACAGTATATCAACGACAATGTCAGGCGCTTTGGAGCCATTGAGATTCCGCATCACATCTATATTGAACGCCTACAAGCTGCCCTGCGCAAGCCTGTCTCATTCGTTTAGGGTAAGCCCATCGTGAATCGCAATGACGCAAGCGAGCACACTACCTGACCTTGCTGCACTGCTTCAATGCGCAAGAAGTGATTTTCTTTCTCAAGGGTGCTTGAACACTGTGTGACATGAACCTCTTTCAAGCTGCACCTGCTGCCACCAGCATCTTTATTGCAAACATTGCTCTAAGCCTCGTGGCGTTTGTAGGTGGCAAGTCGATTTATGAAAAACTCTGGCTACATCCTTATAGCATTGTGCGCCGTCATCGCTATTACCTACTTCTTACCAGTGGGTTTATTCACGCTGACTTCGGACATCTTGCCTTCAATATGATTACCTTTTTCTTCTTTGGCTTTCCACTGGCAAGACAGATTGGCGATATGGATTTCCTTGCTGTCTATTTTGGCAGCCTTATTCTTTCTAACATTCCGACTGTGATAAAGGAGCAGCACAACCCTGACTACAAGAGCATTGGCGCCAGCGGCGCAATTTCGGGCGTGCTTTTTGGATACATTCTTTTTGCGCCGCTAAGCAAAATCTATGTCTTCCTAATCCCGATTGGCATTCCAGCAGTGCTTTTCGCTGGACTGTATTTGGCGTTTAGTTACTATGCAGCTCAGCACAACTGGGGCAATATCAACCACGAAGCCCATTTCTGGGGTGCGCTGGCGGGCACACTGCTCACGATTTTGCTTGAGCCACAAGCACTGGACATTTTCTACCAAACTGTGTTGGGTGCCTGATTACCACTCGAAGTGTCTCACATCGAGCGTGTCGCCACGCCGACGCAGTTCTTGCAGTGCTTTGATGCCAAGCTCAAGGTGCTTATGCGTGTATTCGGCAAAGACATGGTTCGCTGAGGCTTTGGTTTTGATGCCCTCTTTTGTGAGTGGCAAATCACTTACTAGCATCAATGCCCCAATTGCAACCTTGACGGCAAACCCCGTGATAAAGAGCGTAGCGCACTCCATATCAATCGCAATGGCGCGCTCCTGAAGTAAGCCTTGCTTGAATTCTTCATCAAATTCCCAAAAGCGGTAGTCCGTTGTATGAATCACACCTGTGCGATACGAGTAGCCGTTTTCTACCAACACTTGCGAGAGAATTTTCTGAATATTGAACGTAGGTAAGGCAGGCACGTGCGGCGGCATATAGTGCAGTGAAGCGCCATCGTCGCGAATTGCGGCAATTGGCAAGATAAATTCGCCCACTTTGAGCCGCTTGTTTAGTCCGCCACATAAGCCCAGCATAATCACCGCTCTTGGCTTTGGCTTGCGGAATGAAAGCAAATCCATCACAAGTGCTGCAGTGGGGCTGCCAATCTTGTAGTCAATCAGTGAGATGTCTTCGCTTGGCACATTGACGGCTTGAAAGCCTGAGCCTGCCACAATCGGTGCATTGAACTTTTCAGCAAATTCCTTGACATAGCGCGTAAAGTTGGTGAGCAAAATGTAGTTGCCGATTTCACTGGCGGCACAGCCAGTGTAGCGCTCAAGCATATCCAAGCCAATTTCTTCCTTGTGCACTGCGCGCGGCAGCGCATAGACATCTTGTGAAGTTGGTTTTTCGGCCTTCATAGCGATTTTATTTCGTCTGCGATTCTTTTAACTTTACTCTTCCTTCGAACCTATTGAGAGCAAACACTCTGGGCACATTTAACGAATTATCGGGAGAATTTCCAATGCCAGCAAAAGAGAAAAATGTCGCACTCAAGCCCCTCGGTGAAGCTATCACGCAAGGACGACTTCAAGACAAAATTTGCCTTATCACTGGCGGCGCCGGCAATATTGGCGAAACCATTACGGCGCGCTTTTTATCGGAAGGTGCGATTTGCATCATTACAGGACGCAATCAAGAAAAACTCGAGCAATTGCGCCAAAAGCTCTTTGCTGCTGAGAGCAATGGGCGCTCAAAGTCGCTTCACCTGATGGCATTCAATGCTGCTGACCCCGAAGCCGTTCATCGTGCAATGGACACCATCAAGCGTGAGTTTGGTCGCCTTGATGTGTTAGTGAACAATGCGGGTACAGCTGGCCCAAAGCAACTGCTTTCGAATTTGCCCTTTACTAAAGCGGAGCTGGAAGCCCTGCGTCAACAGGGCTTTATGGACAGTGAAACCGTCTCAGATGCAGTGGGCAATATCTTGGGCATCACTTGGCTGATGACACGTGCGGCATTTGAGATTCTCTCCGTTGGTGCCAGTGTCATCAATGTCTCTACCATTTTTTCGCGCACAGAATACTTCGGACGCGCCGCTTACAGCGTGCCTAAGTCTGCACTTAATGCACTGAGCAAACATCTTGCAAAAGAGCTTGGGCTTTCAAAGAAAGGCATTCGGCTCAACCTTGTCTATCCAGGGCCAATTGATACCGACCGCATTCGCATGGTCTTCAACGCAATGGATAAGCTCAAGGGGCAAAAAGAAGGCTCTATGCAAGAGCACTTTTTCGGCAAGATGATTCTGCAGCGCGAAAGCGAAGCTGGAATGGGCAAAATGTTTCCGAAAACCGAAGATGTTGCCAGTGTGATTGTCTTTCTTGCCAGTGATGAATCAGCGGCATTTGCAGGGCACTCGTTCGAAGTTACCAATGGTATGCAAGTGCCTGAGGAAAGTCGCACGACGCTCACGAGTCGCCCACGCCTCCGCATTTCCGATGGAACAGGCAAAAAAACGCTCATTATCGCAGGCGACCAGATTGAAGATGCCACCGGCTATGCCAAGAAATTCCTTGATGCGAAGTCCAGTGTGATTGTTGTCTTTCAGCATCCAACTTACTACGAGCGTGCCAAGGCGGAGTATCCACACTTAGACATTCGGCATTTCAACGCACTTGACGCTGAAAGTCGTCACGCTTTTTTTGAAAATCTGCTCAAAGAAGCACCGATTGATAATGTGCTCATTTTGCCACGCTGCGAAAAGAACTTCCAAAATGCCTACCTCCTAGATACAAGCGATGAGATGGCACAGAAATTTTTAGAGCAAGAAATCGTTGGCACGCTGGCAGTTGCATCGTCGCTGGCAAAGTTCTTTGTCGCCGAGCAAGAGCTACTGCGCGAAGCTCCGCGCGTGGTCTTCGTTTCTTCACCAGCTTACGGGCGTTCAGTGTATCACGACATCTTACGCGCTGCCAATGAAGAGCTGATTCGCATTTGGCGCGATGAAGCTGAGACCTTGAAAGCACAAGGCAAACAAAAGTTTGGTATCGTGGCGCATCAACTTCTACGCTATTCGCAAAAAGAGGAGAACAATTTTGAGCTGACAGCAGGATTTGCACTGGAGCTGCTTTGCACAGCAAAGAAACTCGAAGAAATCAACCTCTACTTGCCAACCTACATTGAGCAACCTGCACAATCAGGGTTGATTGACTCACTCTATGGCATGCACTTGGGCAAAGTCGCTGTCATCACAGGTGGTTCACAGGGTATTGGTGGTGAAATTGGGCGGATGTTGGCTCTGGCAGGGGCACGGGTAGTGCTGGCTGCACGGCGTGAGCCAGAATTGCAAGCCAAACGCAAACAAATCATTGCCGAGCTGGAACGTATCGGCTACTCTAATCCTGAAGAGCGTGTCGCAATTGTGCCGAATGTGGACGTTGCAGATGAAGCGGCGCTCGGCAGATTGGTGGAGTTTGTCGTGCAACGCTTCGGTCGTGTTGATTACCTTATCAACAACGCAGGCATTGCGGGTGCAGAAACGATGGTTGTCGATATGAGCCTTAAAGACTGGAGGCATACCCTTAAAGCCAATCTTATCAGCAACTTCTCCCTGATGCGCAAGGTTTTGCCGCTGATGAAGCGACAAGGCTATGGCTACATTTTGAATGTCAGCTCATACTTTGGCGGTGAAAAGTATGTGGCAGTGCCGTATCCCAATCGCGCTGACTATGCAGTCAGCAAAGCAGGGCAGCGCGCACTGGCAGAAAGTTTTGCCAAGTTTTTAGGGCCTGAACTGGTTATTAACGCAATTGCACCAGGCCCTGTGGAGGGTATCCGCTTGGCTGGTGAAGGCAATCGCCCTGGACTGTTTGAGCGGCGCAGCCGACTGATTCTTTCTACAAAGCGCGTCAATGACCTCTATGCAGCCACGATTCAAGCCTTAGAAGCGGGTGCTAAAATCGAAGACCTCTTGGCATCTATGCAGCACAATAGTGTAGCAGAACTGCTCGATGGCGCTACTGTGCATCAACGCTTGCAACTGCTTGCGCAACACATTCAGAGCACTGCCGATAGCCATAGTGCTTCCTACACGCATCTGATGGATAAGACGATTGCTGAAAAATTCATTGAACGCTTAAAAGTCGGTTGCTACCTAACTGACCACCAGCTTGCTGAAAAATTCTTGCGCGACCTGCCGCTACCCACAGAGGACTTTTTCAGCAAAGAGTTTCTGCTTAGAGAAGCCAAAAAAATTCATGACGGCATTCTCAGTATGCTTTACCTTAAGCGAATGCCAACCGAAGAAGATGTGGCGCTTGCTACGGTGCACTACCTTGCTGCAGGTGGTGTCTCGGGCGAAACGTTTCATCCATCGGGCGGTTTGCGCTTCGATCGCACTGTCACTGAAGGCGAACTTTTTGGCAAACCCAAGCAAGAGCGCTTGGCACAGTTTGAAGGCAAGACCATTTACATCTTCAGCGAGTATCTCTTTGAAGAAGCTGCACGGCTCATTCAGGCATACATTGGCGAATACAAGGTTAAGCAAGTGGTGCTCTTCACAAAGAGCACCTATATTGCAGAGCAATTCCGTTTGCGTTTTGCGGAATGGGCAAAGTCAGGTCGCCTGCATGCGCGCGCCATCGGTATGCAACTGGAAGATGCTATTGATGCAGCGGTTGCAGACTTTGGTCGCCCAGACGCAGTTATCTCCATGCCTTTCGAGCCCATTCCAATTAAGCCGCTGGTAGCCGACAAGTCAGGCAACTGGGAAAATGTCTTCAACGAAGAGGATTTCGAGGAGCTGGTGGAGAACAACCTTACTTTCCACTTCCGTATTGCACGAAAGTGTTCACTTCTGGGTCCGCTACAAATTGTGCTCGTTACGCCCAAAACTTCGCAGCGCTCCACTGCAGAAGAGTTTGCGCTTGCCAATTTCATCAAGACAACGCTCCACAGTCTTACCGCGACATTAGGCGTTGAAAATGAACGCCTCATTCATCACGCGGCTGTCAATCAAGTCGACCTCACACGGCGCGCCAAGTCTGAAAAGCCGCAAACTGAGAGCGAAATCGAGGAGGAGTTGGAGCGATTCGTTACAGCTTGTCTGCTGACTTCTGCGCCGCTGCCTACGCCAGAAGTGTCGCGCTATCGATCGCGCATCTATCGTGGCAATGCGATTACAGTATAACCAATTTGCTATGAAGTCAATGCGTAGCTTACCTTGGCTGCTTTTCTTTTCAGCCTTTCTTTCTGGCGCCAGCTGGGCGCTTCTTATTGCTGATTGGCAGCGTGTTGAGCAAAGCGGGTATTTTCTCTTGCAGGGTGCCGCAGGATTTTTCTTTGGGCTGGTTGCACTTTGGCAAGTGAAAGCGTTGCGTGAAGCCCTTTTGCCACCTAACTCTAACGGCAACTACTATGGCCACAATTAGAAATCCGTTCGAGCCAATGCCACCTGTTTCCAGCACGGCTTCACATGCGCCTGACCTCGAGCGCTACGCCAAAGCGCCCAGCAAGATTGAACTGGCTCTCGAGCGACTTACAGAATCGAAACTTAGGTGGAAGCCTAACCCAAAGAAGTGGTCAATTCGTGAGATTGTCTGCCACCTTGCTGACTCTGAAATCGTGGGTGTAGCCCGCATGCATCAAATTGTCTCATCGTCAAAAGACTCGCCTCCTACACTGATTGCTTACGACCAAGACGCTCTGGCAGAGCGATACGGCTATAACAGCTACGATGAACAGCAAGCACTGCAGCTCTTCAAAATTCTGCGCAAACACACCACTGCCCTGCTGAAAGCCCTGCCACCTGATGCTTTCGAGAAGAAGGGCATACATCCTAAGCTCGGTATGATGAGCTTGGCTGACCTTGTCAAGCTCTATGCTGACCACGCTGAGACGCATTTGCGCCAAATTGAAACTCTTAAAGAGCAGCTCAAAGGTGAGGAGCGGTAAGTGTGTCCTTGCAAATTTTCGTAAAGTCCAGCAAAACGCACAACGACCGCCAGTCCCGAAGAAGCCAAAGCACACTCGGAAGAGCTTATTGAAAAAACCCTCGCAGGCGAAACGGTTGAAATCCTTGCCAAAGGACGTCAAGCCCAGCCGGAAGTTGTCAAGACCAGTAATGACCACATCGATTTGCCTCTGCCAGTAGGAACTGCCTAGAGAAAAATTGCTTGGCAACTTACTCTGCGCAAAGGCAACTCCACCTTGCTACAGCGAAGCAGGTTCTTTGCGATTAAAGCGGGTCATGGCGAGCTGAATGCCGTGTTCGACGAAGCACAAGCATGCCTTTACGCAGTGCGCAATTGCTTCTTGCACAATCGGCAGTTCATCAGCACGGAATGGTGATAGCACGTAGTTTGCTGCCGCTCCCTTGTGAGGTGGATTGCCAATGCCAAACCTTAGACGCGCAAAGTCCTCTCGCCCTAATTCTGTAATAATATTCCTCAATCCATTTTGCCCTCCAGCTGAGCCTTTCGGGCGCAAGCGCACTGCACCTAAGGGCAGATTCAGGTCATCGCACACGACCAGCACATCTGACACACTCACCTTGTAGAACTGCATAGCTTGCCGCACTGCCCGTCCTGAAAGGTTCATATAGGTCAATGGTTTTTGCAACAGCACATCAATGCCAGCGTAATGCGCTTTTGCAAGGAGATAATCTCCTTTGCCTGACTGGAATGCCACCCCTAATTCTTGGGCAAGCGCATCAAGAATTGCAAAGCCGATATTGTGGCGTGTGCCGTCGTATCGTGGTTCGGGATTGCCTAATCCTACGATGAGTTTCATTGCGATTGCAGATTTGCTTGCACCAGCTAAACTTGACAGCGCTTCTTGGAAATTCCCAAAGTGAAGAATCATGTTAGACCATACATCCTTTGGCGACGCTCAAGTGCGAAATTTTTTGCATCAGCCTTCCCGTTTTCTGAGTAGGGTTTTACAAACGCTTATAGTTCAATGGCAGAGCAAAAGACACCTCAGAAAGGCTTGCAGATGGATTCTGATGCACCATCGGGCAATGTGTTTGATGCATTGCTCCTGCGTCGCCTCTACCGCTATGTGCGTCCGTATCCGCTTCTCTTAGCCAGTGCTACGCTGCTCACTGTTCTTGCTGCACTTTTTTCGCCCCTCCGTCCGTATCTGGTTAAGCTCGCTGTGGACAACCATATTGCCATAGGCGATACAGACGGTCTAATGCGGCTCAGCGCCCTGTTTCTTGGCGTGTTATGTCTGGAAGCGCTGACACAATTTGGTAGCGCCTATCTTACCCAACTGCTGGGGCAGAAGGCGGTCTTCAACCTGCGTCAAGAGCTATTTGCACACGTGCAGCGCCTTGCGCTCTCGTTTTTCGACCGTAATCCTATTGGCAGACTCATGACACGCATTACAAATGACGTGGAGTCGCTCAATGAAATGCTTTCGAGTGGACTGGTTTCACTGCTTGGCGATGTATTTCAGCTTGCATTCATCATTGTGATGATGCTCATTCTGGATTGGCAACTTACGCTGGTGAGTTTTAGCGTTCTGCCACTGATGTTTTGGGCAACGATGGTGTTTAAGAAGTATGTGCGTGTCGCTTACCAAGATGTGCGCACCGAAGTTGCGCGACTGAATGCCTTCTTGCAGGAACACATTACGGGTATGATGATTGTGCAGCTTTTCAGCCGAGAGCAAAAAGAGTTCGAGAAACATTCTGAAATCAATGCTGCGCATCGAGATGCGAACATTCGCTCTGTGTGGTACTACTCCATTTTCTATCCCACCATTGAGTTGCTCTCTGCTATTGCGCTCGGCTTAATCATTTGGCATAGCAGCCAGCGTATTTTGTCGCACTCGCTTACGCTGGGCGTCGTGATTTCTTTTGTGCAATATATTGCTCTCTTTTTCCGACCGCTGCAAGACCTCTCCGATAAATTCAACATTATGCAGACTGCTATTACCAGCGCTGAGCGCATTTTTAGACTGCTTGACCAAAAAGTTTTTATCAGAGCGCCAGAGCACCCCGTCATACTGCAGCACGTCCGTGGCGATATTGCCTTCGAGAATGTCTCCTTTGCCTACACAGATGAGAACTGGGTGCTGCGCGACATTTCCTTTGAAGCTAAAGCGGGCGAGAAAATTGCATTGGTAGGAGCAACAGGTAGCGGTAAATCTACCATTATTAGTCTCCTGTCTAAGTTTTACGAGCCGCAAAAGGGCAGAATTCTACTCGACGGCATAGACATCCGCCAAATTCCTGAGCGAGAACTTCGCCGTCACATTGGTGTGGTTTTGCAAGATGTCTTCCTTTTTTCGGGCACTATTCGTGACAATATCACGCTAGGTAATGCCGAAATTAGCGACGCTGCGATTGATGCCGCTGCTCGGCTGGTCGGCGCACACACATTCATTGAGAAGCTACCCCGTCAGTATGATTACCTTGTGCAAGAGCGGGGGAGTGCTTTATCAGCTGGGCAGCGTCAGCTTATTGCATTTGTGCGCGCACTGGTGTATGACCCCAAAATCTTAGTCCTTGATGAAGCAACAAGTTCGGTTGACACAGAAACCGAGCAGCTCATTGAACGCGCCTTAGAGAAGTTGATGGCTGGGCGCACGGCTCTTATCATCGCCCATCGGTTATCGACCGTGCAGAAGGCAGACAAAATCATCGTTCTGCATCGGGGCACTATTCGGGAAATGGGCACGCATCAAGCACTTTTGCAGCAGCGCGGGCTTTACTACAAGCTCTATCAATTGCAATATGCTGAGCAAGTAGGCGTGCCTCACTCTGCAGAGAACCTCACCGCCAAAGATGAAGCATCTTGATACCATATGCCTGACTGCGCTACGGCACTTCGCTTAGAGTAGGTAGCAAACCGTGTTTGCACGTTTTTTCGCTGCCTCACTTTTCACAACGCTGGAAAAACCGTAGATTCCTGAACGAATTAACCTTTCTAAAAACCGTTCATCCAAGCTGGTGCCATGACACATCGCTTCTTTCTTGCTCCCCTCCTTTTGCTCTTTCTATACACGCCGCTTACTGCACAAGTCAAACTGGACTACTACCTACCCAAAGTTGACTACAATCCTCAAGTGCCTACCCCTGAGGCGTTCTTTGGTTTTCAAATTGGCGAATGGCATTTGCGTCCTGACCAGATTGATGCCTACCTTTATGCGCTCGCCGCTACCAGTGAGCGAGTTACAATCGAGCGAATCGGCAAAACATATGAAGAGCGACCGCTCCTACTGGTTATCATCACTTCACCAGAAAATCAGCGTAACCTTGCCTTCATT
Organism: Chloroherpetonaceae bacterium; assembly: GCA_025056565.1. Classification (NCBI taxonomy): domain Bacteria; kingdom Pseudomonadati; phylum Chlorobiota; class Chlorobiia; order Chlorobiales; family Chloroherpetonaceae; species Chloroherpetonaceae bacterium. Next base: position 48,167 of record JANWWA010000007.1, read on the forward strand.
AAGCAGCAGCATAAAGACCTTACCAATCCACAGAAGTCCAGCCGCCTGTCCATTGAATCAATGCCTGTGGTGGTTTGGTTAGGTTACAGCGTGCACGGTGACGAACCCAGTGGCGCTAATGCTGTGCCGCTTATTGCGTATCATCTTGCGGCCGCGCTTGACGACGAAGTCGAAAAGTGGCTTCGCAATACGATTATTCTTCTTGACCCGCATATCAATCCTGACGGCATTGCACGCTTCGCACAATGGGCGAATATGCACAAAGGCAAGCACGTGATTGCTGACCCAGAGCATCGTGAGCACAATCAACTCTTTCCTGCTGGGCGATTTAATCACTATTGGTTTGATTTGAACCGTGATTGGCTGCCTGTGCAACTTCTCGAAAGCCAAGCCCGTCTGGCTAAGTTTCATGAGTGGATGCCAAACATTCTAACCGACCATCATGAGCAAGGCACGAATGCGACCTTTTTCTTTCAGCCGGGTGTGCCTTCACGAAATCATCCGCTCTTGCCTAAGCGTACTATTGAGCTGACCGAAGCAATTGCACAGTACCACGCCAAAGCCCTTGACGAAATTGGCTCGCTTTATTTCACGAAGGAGAACTATGATGACTTCTATTTCGGCAAAGGCTCTACTTACCCAGACCTGCAGGGCTGCATTGGCATTCTCTTCGAGCAAGCCAGCTCTCGCGGGCATGCGCAAGAAAGCGCGAACGGTGTGCTGACTTTTTCCTTCACCATTCGCAATCAAGTGGTTACCACTTTCTCTACACTGCGAGCTGCACAAGCCCTGCGGAAGGATTTGCTATCACACCAGCGCGACTTTTTTGCTTCCGCTTTAGTGGAAGCAGAGAAATCACCTGTTAAGACATATATCTTTGGCTCCCCAAGCGACGCTGCAAAGAATTTTCATTTTGTTGATTTTCTGCGGCGGCACGGCATAGAAGTGTATGAACTAACCAAAGACCTCAAAGCAGGAGGCACTGAGTTCAAGGCTGGTAAAGCCTTTGCTGTGCCCACCAATCAACCGCAGTATCGGTTAATTACGGCTATTTTTGAGAAGCGCACCTCGTTTCAGGATAGCCTTTTTTACGACATTTCAGCTTGGACCATGCCGCTGGCATTTGGCTTGCCTTTTGCAGAACTTGGCTCACGCGTAGAGGGCAAGCGCATTGACACGCTGATTTTCCCACAAGGCAAAGTGATTGGCAGCAAAGCCAGCTATGCATATCTCTTTGATTGGTCGCCCTACTATGCACCGCGCGCTCTGTATCAACTGCAGAAAGCTGGGCTTCGCGTCAAAGTTGCCACCCAGCCTTTTGAAATCACGACTCAAGCTGGCATGCGCAAGTTTGATTACGGCACGGTAATGGTGGCTGTAAGCCAGCAGCGCCTCTCACCAGATTCACTCTTTGCACTCATGGAGCGTGTGGCAAGGTCAAATGCATTGGAGATTTATGCCGTTAGTACTGGGCTTTCAACTGTCGGCTTAGGCAGCTCGAGCTTTGAGACAGTGTCGCTACCACGCCTTGCTATGCTTACGGGCGTGAGCATTACGCCAACGGACGCTGGCGAAATCTGGCATCTCTTAGACCAGCGCTTCGATATAGAGCTTTCGCTCCTCGAACTGTCACAATTAGGCAGAGTCAATCTTTCCAAGTATTCGGCAGTGCTGATGCCAAGCGGCAGTTACAGTGCACTGGATTCAGCAGGCATTGCGAACCTACGCCGATATGTCTTGCAAGGCGGCACTCTCGTGGCAATAAAAGGTGCAGTGGAGTGGCTCATTCAGCGCGGCATTATAACAGAGAAAATTAAAAAGCCGAAGGACGATACGGCACGCATCCGTCGTCCCTTTGAACACATTGAGGAAGACGAACGCGCCCAAACTATCACGGGTGCAATTTTCGAGGCTACGCTTGACCGCTCGCATCCGCTTTGCTTCGGCTACGAGAGTGACAAAATTGCACTCTTTCGTGACCACACACTTTTTTTAGAGCTTTCACGCAACCAATACGCCACACCCTTGCAATACACTGCAAAGCCGCTTCTTTCTGGCTACATCTCCAAGCGAAACGAGGAAGCGCTGCGCAACACCGCTGCTGCACTGGTGAGCCGCGTCGGCGCAGGGCGTGCTATTCTCTTTGCCGATAACCCTAATTTTCGTGCCTTCTGGTATGGCACAAATAAACTTTTTCTCAACAGCCTTTTCTTTGGTGCGATAATGACACGTGGTGCACGTGCTGAAACACCCAATGAAGACGCTTCACATTAACACTAAACTGTAACTCTAAATGAAAGCTCTCATACTTTGCCTCGCGCTTGCTTTTCTTGCCTTGCCCTTAGCCGCACAGAAGCGGAATGCTTCGCGAACACCTTCCTTGCCAGAGTTTCTGCTCTCATCGCAGGAAACAGCTGCGCACATTCGCTTCCTCGCTTCTGATGAATTGATGGGCCGAATGACGGGCGAAATCGGCAATAACGTTGCGGCACGCTACATCGCTGAGCAATTTCGGCTCTACGGCTTAAAAGAGGTACAAGGTGCAGCTGGTTACTACCAGAAAGTACCCCTTGTGAAAGTGCGACCACCAAAAGATGCGTTTTTGGTTTGGGGGACTGATACGCTGCGTCAAGGCAAGGATCTATTGGTTCTAAATGGCTCAAAACTGACTGTGACTGCGCCTGTTGTGTTTGCCAAACACGGCATCGTTGATGACAAGGCAGGACGCAACGATTACGAAGGCATAGACGCAAAAGGCAAAATCGTGGTGGTCAAACTCGGCGATGCTGACAATACCGATGTGCGGCAAGCCCTGCGTTTGCGAGAAACCAAGCAGAAGGCCGCCGCTGAGCGTGGGGCGATGGCACTCCTTGAACTCTATGATGCCACTGTCCCATGGTCGCTTATTATGCAGTTTGCTAACCGTGAGACCATTCAACTTCCTTCTGAAGAAACCGCTCACCTCACATACATCTGGCTTAGCGATGCTGGGAAAACATATCTCGAGCGCGCCCTGCGCACTGAAAGCCTCACGATTGAATCCAGTGGGCTTCAGCGCGAGCCGTTCTTCTCACAAAATGTGATTGGTCTTATTGAAGGCAGCGATCCCAAGCTCCGCAATGAATACATTTTGCTTAGTGCGCACTACGACCACATCGGCACAGGACGACGTCCTAACCAAACTGATACAATCTTCAACGGCGCTCGCGACAACGGCATGGGCACCACCGCTCTCCTTGCCGCCGCCAAAGCCTTCTCCCAGAAACCGCCCAAGCGATCGGTCATCTGTTTGGCTGTGACTGCAGAAGAGGTAGGGCTTTTAGGTAGCCAATACTACGCCACACACCCCCTCGTGCCGCTGGAACAAACTGTTTTTAATCTTAATGTTGATGGCGCTGGCTACAACGATACCACCATTGTAACCGTCATTGGTTGGGAACGCACCACTGCAATGAAAGACATCGAAGCAGGCGCCAAGGCTTTTGGTTTGGGCATTATTAGCGACCCTGCACCAGAGCAAAATCTCTTCGACCGCTCCGACAATGTTAGCTTTGCTGCAAAAGGCGTCCCCGCACCGACCTTCAGTGAAGGCTTCCGTAGCTTCGACGCAGAAATTGGCAAATACTATCATCAACCTGCTGACCAAGCCGACGAGAATTTCAACTTTTCGTATCTGCACCGATTCTGTCAAGCCTACATTCATGCCGCGCGCCGTATTGCTGACCGTCCTGAGCGTCCTCGCTGGGTCAAAGGCGATAAGTATGAACCCGCGTTCAATCTGCTCTACGGCAAAAGGTAGCGACCTCTGACTTTCCCGCCATGCCCTCGCCCTAAAAGGCGTAGAGCGAGGGCAACACCAATTCACCGCATTCGAACTTAACCCTCTTTGATTGCCCTGAAATTGCACGTAATTTCGCCCACTTTCACTGCAACCAAAGAACCAAAGCACGATGAGACTTTTTCTCTACCAGCTTTTGACCTTTTCACTTTGCTTTGTCATTTCCGCTCCGCTTTACGCCCAGCGCGAGCAGCTTGGGATTCGCTATGAGCAATTTGGCGTGGTGAATTTGGACCGAGCAGAGCCGTCGCTTGCAGGCAATTCGTTCAGCGCCTCTGCGCTTTCTCTGAACGCTTCGTTTAAGGTGTTTTTGGACAAGCGTGGGGCATCATCGCTAACAGTCGGAGCGCAGTATCGCTTTGTGTCAATTGCGCAAAGTATCAATGTGCGTCCGAGTAATAACCCCGGCCCAAGTGTGCCTGCACCACGCGAAGCACACCTGCTTTACTTAGACTTGGTGTGGCAACAGCGACTTTCTACGGACTTTACTTTGCTGGTCGCCGCACGTCCAGGTATTTTTTCAGACTTTCGCAACATCGTCTTTGACCACACTCGTTTGGAAGGCGCAGCGTTTGTAGACTGGCGGCTCAGCGATGAGCTTACCTTAGGACTGGGCGCCTCCCGCACCAGCAACTTCGGGCGCGTGCTCATTGTGCCCATTCTTCATATCATCTACTTTGGCGGCGAACTTTTTATGATTGATGCCATCATTCCACGCAACCTTGACTTTATCTTTTACCCGTCAAAAGAATGGGAAATTGGACTTAGTATTTTGCTTAATGGCAGTGAGTATCGTGTAGGTGATGCCGCTCTGAACAACCTCAATATGAATCAATTTGGCTTTGCAAACCTGACAGTTGGCCCGATTGTTCGGTATCAATTCTTGGAGAAAACATACCTCTCGCTGGAAGGCGGCTATACGGTTCTGCGACGCACAGAGCTTGCCGATTACCGCCTCTCAGGCGATGCACGATTTCTGGTTCAGTTCAACCCTGCTAACACATGGTTCATACGTGCTGGCTTTCAAGTGATGTATTAACCCACAGGCTTGGCGATGAAGGTGTTTTATTCTGACCGATACACTATCCCGCTGCCAGAGGGGCATCGCTTCCCAATGGAGAAGTATCGGCTGATTCGCTTTGCGCTTCTGCGTGAAGGCGTAGTGCGTGATTCAGAGTTGCAGGAGCCGCCGCTTGCCACACGCGAGCAATTGCTTCTGGCACACTCTGCTGAATACGTCGATGCAATGTGCCGCGGCACAGTCTCGCCTGACGTGATTCGCCGCATTGGCTTTCCATGGAGCGAGGCCTTAGTGATTCGCTCACTTGCAACAGTTGGTGGTGCCATTGCAGCAGCAGAAAGCGCGTTGCACGATGGCATATCGGGCAACTTAGCTGGCGGCACGCATCATGCATTGCGACATTCTGGTGAGGGCTATTGTGTCTTCAATGACTTAGCTGTTACAGCTCTCTGGCTGCTTAAGTATCGCCGCGTGCACCGCATTGCCATCATTGACTTGGACGTCCATCAAGGTAACGGCAACTCCGACATCCTTCGTCATCGTGAAGATGTCTTCATTTTCAGTATGCACGGCGAAAAGAATTATCCCTTCCGCAAAGTGCCCTCTACGCTTGATGTAGCGCTACCCGATGGCACCGATGACCAGACCTTCCTTGACGCCCTTGCAGCGCATCTGCCTAAGGTGTTTGCCTTCCGCCCTGACCTTGTGCTCTACCAAGCTGGCGTCGACCCGCTCAAGGAAGACACCTTAGGTCGGCTGGCTCTTTCACACGACGGCTTAATGCAGCGCGACCGCCTTGTGCTCTCGGAGTGTAGACGACGTGGCATTCCCGTCTCGCTGGCATTAGGCGGCGGATATGCCAAACCAATTGACCTCACGGTAGACGCGCATGTTGGTACTTACAAAGTCGTGCGAGAAGTGTTTTAGCTGCTTAGTCCCTAAGCATCACTCTCTTCTTCTCTTGCAAGCCATGTTGTATTTTCGCCGCATCACCTTTTGACAACCATAAACACACGATGCTATGCACAGAGCAAAGCTGACCTATCTTTCTCTCTTTGTTTGCTTTTTTCTTCTGACTTCACATGGATATGCACAAGATTCCAAAGCAATATGTAGTGAAATTGATGCCTTGCTCGAGCAAATTAAGTTAGCCGAAGCCAAAGCGAAGGTCGATGAAGCCTTAGCCAAATTTCCAAATGATTTTGAGGTTACATGGCGCGCTTCGCGCGTCTATGTCGCATATGGGGATACTCAGCCGAAAAGCGAGCAAGAGAAAATTTACATTCGTGCAAAAGAACTTGCCGATGAAGCCATCAGGCTCAATCCGCAGTCCTCAATTGGCTATGTGCGCCGTGCTGTGGCAAATGGCAAGGTTGCTTTGTTCAAAGGCGTGCTGACTGTCAAAGACCTTGTCAAGCAAACACGCGCTGATGCCGAGAAAGCCATTCAGCTGAACAACGGCGGTGAGCAAGTCTTAGCCACGGCTTACTATGTGCTCGGTCGTGCTCACCTCAAGCTCTCGGAGACACCTGAAGTGATGCGTATGCCGATTGGCTTAGCGTGGGGCAACTTGGACGATGCCATCAAAAACTTAGCAAAGGCAGTGGAGTTGCGTGGCGACTTTGTGATGTTTCGCTTGGACTATGCCCGTGCCTTAGAGCGTGACGATCGATTCGCTGAAGCCCGCGCTCAGCTTGAGAAAATTGCCTCGCTTAAAGTGCAAGAATACGGCGATGAAGAGCGCAAGAAAGAAGCCGCTCAGCTCTTGGAGAAATTGAAAGGCAAGTAAAAAGCGGTCATTCACTTAATCACGTGCTTCACTCTCCTTAGCCGTCCGCACCGTGTGCATTGCTAAGATGCGTGCATTTTCGGCTTTAACTTCAGGCTTTTCTCGCCATGCCCAAAGCAGGCGGTTCGCTGTACGGTAGGCTTGCTCAAAGTTCAGAATCGGTCTTGGATAGTCTCGCCCTAATCGCACGCCGAACAAGTCTTCCTCCAGTGCGGTTAGCTTGTTAGGTGTGTGAATGAGGCTATTTGGCAAAGCGTTCAGCTCGGGGCACCACTGTCGGATAAACTCACCGTCAGGGTCATTCTCTATTGACTGCTTGATAGGATTGTAGGTGCGAATGGTGTGCACGCCTGTTGTGCCTGCTTGCATCTGCACCTGTGGATAGTGAATGCCGGGTTCATAATCCAAGAATTGCTGCGCCAGAAATCGCGCCCCCTCTCGCCAGTCCTGCCAGCAAAGATGTGTGAGAAACGACACGAGCATGGCACGCATTCGGAAGTTAATCCAGCCCGTTGCTTTCAGGCATCGCATTGCTGCATCGACAATAGGGAAGCCTGTTTGACCTGCTTTCCACGCCTCGATCAGCATACCGTTATACGGTTTTTGAAGGCGGTCAAACCCTCGATTGAAATTTTCTGTCTCAATGCGGCACTCGGACTCAAACTTTTGAATGAAGTGGTCGCGCCATGCAAGGCGTGCCTCAAATGCGGTCAAATTTTTCTGCACGCGCTTTGGCATCTCAGCTTTTGCCTTTTGCAGAGCGTGATAGACCTGTCGCACCGATAAGTTCCCCCACGCCAAGTAAGGCGAAAGCCGAGAGCAACTTTTGCGACTTGCGGCAGGCTTTGAGAGTGAAGCAAGATACTGCTCGCAGCGCTCCGAAAGAAAGGAGTGCAAATACTGCTTTGCGCTGCGCTCGCCCCCTTGCTGCATCACTGCCTCTCTTTCATTGAGTCCATCAGGCCGCTTTGCACACAGCGCTTGCTCCAACTCTGGGGACAATCTCACGGTTTGGAGCTTATCGAGATTCGGCTGCGCCAGTGGCGCAGTCATCACTTTCTGCCAATGTTCTGCCCAGCCCACACGATGTTTTAGCCCTCGCTGCACAGCACTGTGCGGAAATTCTTGCCACTGAATACCGCGCCGTTTGCAGAAGGCTCTCACCGCTCTGTCGCGCGCAAATGTCGGCGCCGTGCCAATTTCTTCTTCCGAGAAAATCGTCTGAATACGATACTGACTTGCCAGCTGCCCAAGCACTTCCAGCATCTCTGCATAGAAGAGGTATAGCCGATGCTGGCGTTTGGCAAACGCTTCTTGCATCTCTTGGAGCGATTGGTAGGCAAAGCGCCAGTGGCGAATGTTCCAATCGGGATAGCTTTGCACGCTGGGCTCAAAGGTAAAAAATAGCAAGGCTGGTAGTGCCGATTCTGCTGCAGCTTTTAGCGGCATGTTGTCCTCGAGGCGCAAATTGCGCTTGAACCACACCAAGTTAATCTGCTCCATCGCCTTTTACCGCACCATTTTGAGCATAAGCCACGAGAGCCACACACTGCGTAAGCTCCAGAGCACCGTGCGAAGCCAGTTTGTTGCAACCAGTGACTGATGCACCGCTGCATTGAAGCCATAACTTAGCTGAGTATGCTTCGGCACTTGCAGAAGCGCAGTAGACAGCCAGATAAGGCTGAGCATCACTAAACCCACAATCGCCTCGACGGCACTTACAGCATGCGGTCGCTCAAAACACAGCCAGAGTGCGGTGAGAAGCTCTATCAGCATAGGCACTATTACCACGCTGGTTGTGAGCGTTGTGTGCAAGGCTTCATAGTCTTTGAAGGCCTCACTGCCCACACGGCTAAAGAGCGGGTAGTGCACCACCTGCACAAACCAAATCACGCCTGTCATAAAAAGCGTGGTGGTAAAATTCAGAAGTAAAATTAGCGTAGAAAGGGTAGGCAAGCGTTACTTCTTTTCAGCTTGAAACTCTCCATGGGGCAAATAGCGTTCCAACAGTGGCAGCTTGTATCAACAGACAGATAAAGCGGGAGATTGGTGCAGCACAGCACGATCTCCCAAGTGTAGTGCAGCTTGGTATTTTTCGAAACATAGAAAATTCAGCAAGGCAAACTATGACACAAGACTTCACTACCTCTGCACGTGAAAACCGCATCAGTCTCTGGATTAGCGTAAGTTTTCTCTGGGGCACGATTTTCTACATCTCTTCTATCTTTGTGCTCACCCTTGTGAGCGAGCAATGCGGCAGCTCTTTTCACCCCGACTTTTTGGATAGCGTTAAATCCTATTTCTTTTATGCCGTCTTGATTGTTGCCGTTGCGTTAGGTAGCTATGTGGTCAATAAGCTCTATGACCCTACTGGTGAGAAGCGTCAAAGACGCATTCGTGAAGTTAGTGCAGGTCGAAAAGAGCAAGTATTTGTTTCGTTCTTGGGCAGCATTGCTACCAGTTTCATTTTTTGCCTGATGACCGCCTTAGCGTTCTGGGCAGCACATTTGACAATTGGTGTTGCGTTTGATATGCCGTTCAGCACGGTGCTGATTGGTTCTCTGGCGAATGTGATTCCCGGCATATTAGGTTCTTTGGCGACGGGACTGGTCTTTTTAGGCTTAAAACTCACAGGCCGATTTCCGACCAGTGAAGCGATGCCGTAATGCAGTGCTTTTGTTATCTTAGCGCGCTGCAGTTTCAACCTTAACCACATCGCACATGTCGTCATTAATTGTTCTTGGCATCATCTTAGTCATCGTCGGCTTCGTTGCTGCTGGCACGAATCCAAACTATCAGCGTTTTTCCGCGCTCTTTCGCTTGGGTGGCGTCGCTGTTATTGCTATTGGCATTTTAGCCAAATCCATCGTGCAGATTGATGGTGGCACAGTGGGCGTCAAGCGGCTCTTTGGTGAAATTCAAAGCGATGTGCTCACTGAAGGGCTGCGTTTTATCAATCCACTGGTTGATGTCGTGCGCTTCGACATTAAGACGCAGAACTATACAATGTCAGGTGCTAACGATGAGGCAGGTCGCTCAACGGACGATGCACTCCGGGTTCTCAGCGCAGATGGGTTAGAAGTGGTGCTTGATGTCACCGTACTTTATCGTGTTATCCCAAGTGAAGCCCCTCGTCTTTTGCGGGAAGTCGGGGTTGACTACCGCGATAAAATTGTGCGCCCTATTATTCGCACTGCAATTCGCGATAATGCGGTCTACTACAATGCGGTTGATTTATACTCCACCAAGCGCGATGAATTTCAGCAGCGCATTGTGGAGAAAATCCGCAAGGATTTTGAATCACGTGGTCTTTTCTTGGAGCAAGTCTTGGTGCGCAACATCGCCTTACCCCCTTCGGTGAAAGCTGCTATTGAGGCTAAGATTAATGCTGAACAAGAGGCGCAAAAGATGCAGTTCATTTTACTCAAAGAGCAGCAAGAAGCCGAGCGTAAGCGTGTGGAAGCGCAAGGCATTTCGGACTACCAGAAAATCATTAACAGCACCCTCACCGATAAGCAACTCCAATACGAGCAAATTAAAGCAATGCAGGAGCTGGTTAAATCACCAAATGCAAAAGTGATTTTTATGGGCAGAGGCGCCGGCGCATCTGTCTTGATTGGCGACAAGTAACGCTCCCTAAGGCAACACACGCTGTGAGAATTCTCGACCGATATATTCTCTCACAATACGCGCAATCGTTCCTCTTTGGCACGATTGCGTTCATTGCGCTTTTTATTTTGATTGACGTCATTGAGAAAATCGACTACTACATTGACCGCAAAGCGAGTTTTTTTGCCGTTGCTGGCTACTACCTCTACCTCCTTCCTGAAAATATCAAGCTCACTGCACCTATCAGTGCACTTTTGGCTGCACTCTTCGTCACAGGCAATCTTTCTAAGCAGACGGAGCTGACGGCCATGAAAGCCAGCGGCATTAGTCTGTATCGGATTCTGGTGCCGTTTTTCATTGTCTCAGCCGTCATCACGGCAGTGGATTTTCTTTTTTCTGGCTGGATTGTACCCTACACAACGCGTGAGAAGCAAAAATTTGAGTCGGTGCAGCTGGGCAAGACATTCTGGACGGGTGGCAGTCGCAGCAATTTTAATATCTTGGACAAAGCAGATCGCTTGGTGAGCATTGGCTACTTCGACGATGCGCAAAGTATCTGCTACAATGTTAGCGTGCAGCAATTTGAAGGCTCTTCAATGCGCTGGCGCATTGACGCCAAGCAGATGATTTTCGACACGCTCTCCAAGCGCTGGGTCTTGCAAGATGCCATCTGCCGAAATTTTCTCTACCAGCCTGAACAGTTAATCGTTGAAAGCGCGATTGACTCTTTTAGCTTTTCTTTTACCCTGCGTGATTTACGCGAAAACACCTCAGCACTTGACCTACTCACCTTGCCCGACCACCGTGCCTTTATTGAGAAACGTCAGCGCAGTGGCTTTGAGGCAGTCGATGAAGCCCTTGTGAAGTATCACAGCAAAATCGCCTTTCCACTGGCCTGCCTCATTGTCGTGCTGATTGGTGTACCACTTTCTGCCACCAAAAAGCGTAGCGGCTTGGCGCTGGAAGCAGGGATTAGTATCTTGATCGGCTTTATCTACATTGGCTTGCAGCAAACTTTTGCCACACTGGGCTACAAGGGCGAGATTCCGCCTTGGCTAGCGGCATGGTTTCCAAACTTGCTGTTTTTGGCTGTTGGACTGGTCCTGCTATGGAAGGCGCAAAAATAAATCTTCATACCTTAGGGCAGCGCGGGGAAGCCCTTGCCGCAGAGTTTTTGAAAGCGAAAGGCTTTGAGATTTTGGCGCAAAACTACCGCTGCGGCAGAAACGAAATTGACCTTATTGCCAAGCGCAATAATGTGATTTCCTTTGTGGAAGTCAAAACACGGCGCAGCTATGAATTTGGTCACCCTGCTGAAGCGGTTACCAAATCTAAGCAGCGTGAGATAGCCAAAGCGGCACTATGCTACATTGAGCGTGCTGCGCATCAAGGCGTTACCTATCGGTTTGATGTTGTGGCAGTTATGTTGCACCACACGCCTCCAGCTATTGAACTTATTGAGGACGCATTCCGAATTTTCTAACGCAGACTTGTAAGATGAAAGCGCTCATTACTTCTGGCGGACATGGCACACGCCTTCGCCCAATTACACACACTCAAAACAAGCATCTTATACCGATTGCCAATAAGCCTATGCTGCACTATGCAATTGAAGCAGTCGCTGCAGCTGGCATCAAAGAAGTGGGCATTGTTACAAATGCTAAGAGCAAAGATGTGGAGAATGCCATCGGTTCAGGCAAAGAGTTCGGCGTGCGCATTACCTACATTCCGCAGGAAGCACCGCTTGGACTGGCACATGTGGTTAAAATCTCCCAAGACTTTATCAAGGATGAGCCATTCATCTTCTACTTGGGCGATAATATGCTGGTAGGGGGCGTCAAGCGCTTTATTGATGAATTCTACGCACAAAAATCAAACTGTCATCTTACGCTAGCGAAAGTCAAAGACCCAGAGCGCTTTGGCGTGCCTGAAATTTGCAATGGTCGCATTGTCTCCATTGAGGAAAAGCCCAAACACCCTAAATCCAGTTATGCGGTCGCTGGCATTTACATCTACGACTCACACATTTTTGAAGCGGTGAATGCAATTCAGCCGAGTGCGCGTGGTGAGTTGGAAATTTCTGATGCTCACCAATACCTGCTTGAAAAAAACTACCGTGTTACATACTCCGAAATCACAGGCTGGTGGAAAGACACAGGTAAGCCCTTTGATTTGCTGGAAGCCAACCGCCTTGTTTTAGAAAATCAAGAGACCTTGATTGAGGGCGAGGTGGATAAAGACTCCACGATTACAGGCAAGGTCGTTATTGGCAAAGGCACGAAAATCCAAAATAGCGTTCTGCGCGGCCCGTGCATCATTGGCAAAAATTGCCTCATTAAGGATAGTTACATCGGGCCTTTCACATCTATCTACGATGATTGCTTGGTTAACAAATCTGAGATTGAGTTCAGTATTGTGCTGAAGAGCTGCCGCATTGACGAAGTCGGTATCCGTATTGAGGAAAGCCTTTTGGGCAATGATGTGCATATCGTGCGCTCCACCAGAAAGCCTAAAACCAATCGCTTTATGCTGGGCGACCAATCACGCGTGGAAGTTGTGTGAACCTCACAAAATCCAGACCCGTTAGCGCCTCATTTCATGCATAAGCTTGCTTAGGCTGTTAGCTCGTGCTCAACGCCCTTCACTTCGCTTGTTTTAGCCAGTGCCAGCGGCAAGTATTTCACGAAGCGACTTTTCTCCGAAGACCAGTTTTCCAGAATGCGCTTGGCAGAGCGACTTTCAGTGCTCCACGCATAATCTTGAAGAAGCTGGTATAACTCGCTTTCATCTTCTTTGGTCATTGGCGTAGGCATAAGATAGTCGTGATTGATGCACGCTTCATCAGGCAAGTAAAGGTAGGCTTTACCACCTGTCATGCCTGCCCCAAAGTTATACGAGCATTTGCCAAGCACCACGACCAGCCCATTTGTCATATACTCGCAGCCGTGCAATCCAATGCCCTCGACCACTGCGGTTGCACCGCTATTTCGCACTGCAAAACGATCGCCTGCAAGACCGCGCACGAACAGCGTGCCGCCCGTTGCACCATAGAGCGCGCAGTTCCCAATAATCGCATTTGTTTCCGCCTCGAAGCGGGCTTTCACACTGGGCACAATTACAACCTTTCCTCCCGACATTGATTTGCAGACTGAATCGTTTGCTTCGCCCTCGAGGCGCACATTTAATCCTTCTGTAAGAAACGCACCAAACCCTTGTCCTGCGCTCCCCCTGAAATGAATGTTTATCTTGCCTGTAAATGCGATGTTTTCATTTGCAAAACCTGTGCGACGCCGCTGCTCCAAGATTGCTTCAGCAATTCTACCCGACAGCGTGGCTAGCACGGCACGGTCAGTTGGGTAAATGTCGTAGCTTAGGTCAATCTGTGCAGCCCGATTTTCTTTGAAGGCATCTAAGACTGGCTGAGCATCTTCCACCAGCCGTGCATTGAGTTGCCCAATGCCTTCGTTGAATGCACCTTTTGGCACCGATGGCGAGCTCTCCAGCGTCGGCACATCATCACTCAAAAAGAAGCTTAAATCCAGCTTACGTGCATTGATAAGTGGCAGGTGTTGCGGGTTGATAGTGAGCAAGTCGGTTCTGCCAATAAGGGCTTTCAGCGTGGGCACGCCCAACTGAGCCAGATAGGCTCGCACTTCGTCAGCCAGCATGCACAGGAGTTTCACGATGTGGTCTTGGTGCCCTTTGTATTTGGCTTTGAACTTTGGGTCGTGTGTGGCGATGCCCGTCGGGCAAGTATTCTTCTCGCAGATGCGCGCCATCACGCAGCCTTCAGCGACCAGCAGCAATTTGCCGAATTCAAACTCTTCAGCACCCAAGATTGCTGCCAGAATAATGTCTTTGCCTGTAGAGAGTCCACCATCAGTGCGTAAGCGCACGGTCTGGCGCAAGTTATTCTCCAGCAGAGCACGGTGCACTTCCAGCAAGCCAAACTCCCATGGCAGACCTGCATGCTTCATAGAGGACAGTGCAGCTGCACCAGTGCCGCCGTCGCACCCTGCAATGTGAATAATATCCGCACCTGCTTTTGCCACGCCTACTGCAATAGTGCCAATGCCTGCACCAGATACCAACTTTACGCTTACCTCTGCCTTTGGGTGCACTTGACGCAGCTCATAGATAAGTTCCTTTAAGTCCTCAATGCTATAAATGTCGTGCATTGGGGGCGGCGAAATTAGGTCAATTCCAACTGGCGAGTGGCGTGCTTTGGCAATATCTGCATTAACCTTAGCCGCCATCAACTGTCCGCCTTCGCCCGGCTTTGCGCCTTGTGCGATTTTAATCTGAATTTCCTTGCCTGAAATGAGATATTCTGCCGTGACCCCGAATCGCCCTGATGCTACTTGCTTTGTATGAGCGGTGATGCCTTCCTTGAAGTAGTAGGGGTTTTCGCCGCCCTCTCCTGAATTGGAGCGCCCGCCAATTTTATGCATTGCCAGAAAAATATCACGCTGCGCCTCTGCACTAATTGCGCCAAAGCTCATGGCGCCTGAACCAAAGGTTCTCAGAATTTCTTCCCTTGATTGTACTGACTCAATTGGCAGCGGCGTCGCTGCGGGCTTTACATCAAAGAGATGCCGCACATTGATTGGCTCACTTTCCTGACCCAAGCGGAGATAGTCGCGATAGAGCGCTTCATCTTGTGCGGCACTCTGGCTTTCGCGCACCAGTTTGTGGATAATCTTGGCACGTGCGTTGGTCATTGAGTGCCGCTCACCCTCAGTGCCCAGATTGTGCTCTTTGTATTGGAAGGTGTGCAGCAACGCCTTTGAGGCAAATAACCGCTCTGTGTGCATTAGGCTTTGCTCAATCACATCGTCAAATTCCAAGCCGCCCAACGGTGAAAAAACGCCAGGGAAAAACTCCTTTATCAGTCCTTGCCCGATTCCGACGGCGGAAAAGAGCATGGAACTTTGGTAGCTTTTTGCCACCGAAATACCCATCTTGCTCATTACTTTGAGCAAGCCTGTTTCAAAGGCTTTCACCAAATTGGCTTCACGCTGTTCGGGGGTGAGGACGCTGAGAGCAGGCGAAGTTTCACTTCGTGCCACAGAGAGCGCCAGATACGGACACACCGCCTTTGCTCCAAAACTCACAAGGCAGGCTAAGTGATGAATAGAGCGCACCTCACCCGAGTGCACGACAAGTGAGGTCGATAGTCGCAATCCTGCATTGTTCAGAGCATTGATGACCGCTCGTAGGGCTAATAGAATTGGAATAGGGGGTCGCTCGAACGTGGCGTGCCTATCCGAGAGAATTACAATCGAAGCGCCACGCCGCACCGCTTCAACCGCCTGCTTGCTTAGCTCATTGAGCCTCGTGCGTGCTCCCACCGCTCCTTCACTGCGCCAAAATGTCGTATCCAACTCCTCTGCTACCAAGCGGGGGTCAGGTGAATGCGGCGCCCCTCGTCTGAACGACTCAATGAATGCCATTTGCCCAAGCGAGAGCACAGGGCTTTCAATTGCAATGCCTACAGGCGGCGGGATCAGCTCTTTTGGCGCAAAGATGTTTGGCTTTTTGCCCAGCTCCATTGATAAATCCGCCACCATCGCTTCACGAATGTAGTCCACAGGAGGGTTGGTTACTTGGGCAAAGTGTTGATAGAAGTAATCGAAGAAACTGCGTGGTTCATTTGAGAAAATCGCCAGTCGTGCTGTATCTCCCATTGAACCGATTGGCTCTTTGCCCGTCAGAATCATCGGTATCAAGACCTTTTGCTCATCTTCAGCTGTCCAGCCAAATACTTTTTTCTGCTCGAGGGTCGGTGCAGGCAGCTGCACAGGAAGGCTACTTGCTCTCAAGAGATGTGCGTCGAATAGTGCATCACGATAGTCTGGTGAATCTGCAGGGTCGGTAAAATCCACCTCTCCAGTCTCTATGTTCACGACCACGCTCGACCCTGCTGGCAGGGTGCCTTTTGCCAAAATCATGCTTTCATCAAGGTTGAAAGAGCCTGCCTCAGAGGAGAGATAGAAGTGCGTATCAGTCATCGCCCAGCGGCATGGACGAAAGCCGTTTCGATCCAAGCGCGCTCCCACATACTGCCCGTCGGAGAAAGTAATCAGTGCAGGACCATCCCATGGCTCCATCGCCCGAGACCAGAACTTGTAGAAGCGCTTTCGACTTTGAGCAGGTGGCACGAGAATTGCCATCACATCGGCAATGTCAGGAATACTGCTACGATAAAGCAAGGCTTCCACCATTTCATTGAGCGACCCTGTGTCGCTTATGCCGTGATGCGTCAGCAACTCACCTTCACGCAAACCCAAGACTTTTTCGCGTGAAAAGCTCCATGAGCGATTGCCTGCAATGGTGTTGATTTCACCGTTATGTGCAATCAGTCGAAAGGGTTGCGCTTTATCCCAAGCTGTGCGCGTGTTGGTGCTAAAGCGCCGATGAAACATTGCAAAGCGTGTCTTGTAGCGCGGGTCTTGCAGGTCTAAGTAAAACTCTGCAAGCTGGTCAGCTGTCGTAAGTGCTTTGTAGACAATTGTGTTGGTAGAAAGCGAGGCGTAGAAAAATTCTTTGAGGCCTTGGTCGCTGGCACGAAGCCGTGTGGCTTGCTTGGCAGCATACAGCAACTTGTTGAATGCATCATCAGTGCGGCAATGCTCTGGACGGCGAATGATAATGTGCTTGATAGCCGGCATGGTTTTGCGTGCCTGCTCACCTAAGACGGCGGGGTTAATTGGCACATCACGGTAGGCTTCGATTTCGAGTCCAAAAAACTTGAATGTCTCTGCAAAAATTTTCAGCGCAATGCGTTGCCCCTCAATGCCAAGGGGTATGAAGAGCGTCGCAATTGCCACTGTTCCTTTTTCATATCCAAAGAGTTCAAACGGAATATCGGTCATTATGCCTGCGCCGTCGCTGGTGCGCCTGTCTGCTCCACATGCACCACGATGCTCGACGCAGCGCAAGGCATATAGTGCTTGTTCTAAGTGCGAGCGGCTTGTCTCGCCACATCGGCTAACTACAAAGCCTACACCACAAGCCGATTTTTCCTCGTATTGCACCATTTTCACTCTCCTCCAGAAAAGATTTCCCCTAAAGCACTTCTCTCTCTCGATCTGAGAGGGCTTCTCATTGCAGCGTTAATTGGAAAGGTTCAGAGGCTTAGGGTGTAATGAAACAAAATTTTTGACTTTTGCAAGACGTGCGGGCAAAGGCTCTGCAGGTTTTTAGACAGGAAGTTACAAAGCCACTCTAATGCAGCGACCAGAGGAAGAGCGAAAACAGCATTTCACAGAAGATAAACCCAATGAGCATCTTAATAGAAAAGGGAATGTTCCTCTGCAGCATTAGCTGGTAGACGAGATTGGCAATTAGCAACATTGTTGCAGCAAAGGTTGCGCCTACAATCGATGAACCCGCTTGCGTGGTTGGTAGCGCTGTCGAAAACCCATCGGTTGCACGGTGCAGCAGCATCAGAGCTGAGACAAAATTGATGACCGCTGATAGCCATAGCAGACGCGACCATTGAGAAAGATGCCGTTGCCTCGAGGGCAGCTTATCATTTGGAGTGTGTTGCATACTTCAGTGAAGCTCACGCTGTATGGTTTAACCCTACACACGGTCTTACCAGAAACCCACACAGCACTTATTCGGTTTCAGCACCGATTTGAACAGGCTCCAATTGCTCAAGCTCTTCATCGGTAAAAAGCCGTGATTTGGTCAGAAAGCGCACGCCAAGTGGAATTTCGAGTGAGAAACTTGCGCCTCTGCCTTTCACGACGTCAATGATAAGCTGCGTGTGTTTCCAATACTCAAATTGCTCGCGTGACATATAGAAGGCACAGCCTGCAATTTCACCGAGCTTTACATCGTTGCTTCCCACGCGGTAATCATTTACGGAGTAGCACATTGGCGCGGAGCCATCGCAACAGCCACCGCTTTGATGAAAGAGCAACTCACCATGCTCCGCTCTCAGCTGATTGACCACTGCTTCGGCTTCGGGTGTGATTAAGACTCGCTTGACCATTTGTAAGAAGTTAAAGCTTTGTTTGTCCCAATCGATCGGCTCTTCGTTGCCGCTCCGCTCAGAGAGACTCAAAACAGTAAAAGACAGATGAGGCGATCTCACTTAGGGATCACCTCATCTGCTTCGCTTTCAATTAGAAGAATCCGAGCTTATTCTTGTTGTAAGAAATGAGAATGTTCTTGTTTTGGCGGTAGTGATTGAGCATCATTAGGTGTGTCTCGCGACCAAAGCCCGACTTTTTGTATCCGCCAAACGGTGCATGTGCAGGGTAGAGGTGGTAACAGTTAACCCACACGCGCCCAGCCTGAATGGCACGTGGCACCATATAGGCTTCGTGCATATCGCGCGTCCAGACCCCTGCGCCAAGACCATAGATCGTGTCATTGGCGATTTCAATCGCTTCCTCTACGGTTCTAAAGGTCGTGATAGCGGTTACAGGTCCAAAGATTTCTTCTTGGAAGACGCGCATTTTGTTGTTGCCGCGCAGAATCGTCGGCTCAATGTAGTAGCCATTTGCTAATTCGCCGTTGATATTTGCACGCTTGCCGCCCAAGAGAATCTCTGCGCCTTCTTTCTTTGCGATGTCAAAGTAGGAAAGAATCTTTTCCATCTGGTCGTTGGAGGCTTGTGCGCCGACCATTGTGTCTTCATCGAGCGGGTTACCTTGCTTGATAGACTTAGTGCGCGTAATAAAGCGCTCGATAAACCTTTCCGCAATGCTCTCTTGCACCAGCACGCGCGATGGACAGGTGCACACTTCACCTTGATTGAGCGCGAACATTACTGCGCCTTCTAAGCACTTGTCGAGGAATTCATCGTCTGCATCCATCACACTCTTGAAGTAGATGTTAGGTGATTTGCCGCCAAGTTCCATCGTAGCAGGCACGAGATTGTCGGCAGTGTATTGCAGAATCAAGCGCCCTGTTGTGGTTTCACCCGTAAAGGCGACCTTTGCGACGCGTGGTGAAGATGCCAGCGGTTTGCCTGCCTCAGGCCCGAAGCCATTGACCACGTTCAGCACACCTTCAGGAATCAGGTCTTGAATGAGCTCAAGCCAGACCATAATGCTTGTAGGCGTTTGCTCGGCTGGCTTGACGACCGTGCAGCATCCAGCTGCAAGCGCAGGTGCAATTTTCCATGCTGCCATCAAGAGCGGGAAATTCCACGGAATGATTTGCCCGACCACGCCAATTGGCTCCTTGATGTTGAGCGACAGTGTGGTAGCATCCAGCTCAGTTGCAGTGCCTTCTTCGGCGCGAATCACCCCTGCAAAGTAACGGAAGTGGTCGACCACCAGCGGCAAGTCTGCATTAAGCGTTTCACGAATAGGCTTGCCATTGTCCATCGTTTCCACTTCGGCAAGATAGACGAGATTTTTCTCAGTCACTTCGGCAATCTTCAGCAAGATGTTGCTGCGTTCTGTAGCGGAGGTTCTTGACCACTTCGGGAAGGCTTTATGTGCGGCATCAAGCGCAAGGTCAATGTCCTCCTTTGTGGAGCGCGCTACGCGCGAGATGAATGAACCATCAACAGGCGAGTAATTTTCAAAGTATTGCCCTTTGACAGGCGGCACCCACTTGCCACCGATGAAGTTTTCGTATTGCTCCTTGAACTTCGGCTTCGGATGAACCTTTGAAGCCCTCGCCGCTTCTTCGACCAGCATTGACATAGTTAATGGAATGGTTAAGTTGATAATTAGACCGAAACTAAACTAATGTAGGTGAGAGCAATACTACACAATGCTCGCATCTGAGCGTTGCACAATCGTCTCAATTTGAAACGACCAAAGCAGCTTTTTTCAGAGAGGGTCAGATAGCTATGCAGCAGAACGCGCAGTATGCCTCCAGCTTCGTGAAAACCAGCTTTGCAACAAGGCGCTGTTGCAAATGCGCTCTTGAGGAAGTTAACTTTCAGGACAAACAAGGCTTGAAAAAACTCTTATAAAACTTAGCGCTCAATGCTCTCGATTGCTGTTATTCTTCTGGTCAGCTACCTTATCGGCTCCATTCCCACGAGCATCATTGTTAGCAAGTGGGTCAAAGGGATAGATATTCGCGACTATGGTAGCGGCAACGCTGGTGGCACAAATGCCTTTCGCGTGCTTGGCTGGAAAGCTGGGCTATTTGTTACGCTGGTTGATATGCTAAAGGGCGTTGCGGTTGTGCTTTGGGTCGTTGGCTTCTTCACCTATAACCAGTTAGATAAGCTACCCGAAATGAACAAGGTTGTGCTGCAGCTTTTAGCAGGCACGGCTGCAATCATTGGGCACGTCTATACGATTTTTGCAGATTTCAGAGGGGGCAAAGGTGTTAGCACTGCCGCCGGAATTATGTTTGGCATCGCACCCGTTACAATGGCTATCACGCTTGCACTTTTCTTTGCGGTTATGATCGTTTCACGCTATGTTTCCCTTGCCTCTATGTTGGCGGCGCTTTCATTCCCACTTATCGTGGCATTGCGCAAGCACATTGTCGGTGCAGATGGCATTGATTATGAAATTCAGCTCTTTGGCTCTTCGCACCTCATTCACGATAGCTTAGACACAACCCTTATCGTAATCGGCAGCTTTATTGCACTCGGCATTATCTACACCCATCGCTCAAATATTCAGCGCTTGCGACTGGGCACCGAGAATAGAGTGAATCTCTTTAACAGAACTCGTTCTTAGGTCCGACCTATCGTGGTGGGAAGAAAAACTGCATCGGACGTCTTCTGAACTGACGCAGCACCAGTGCAATCAGTGCTCTTCCTTGTTTGAAATTTGCGCGCCGTGAGCTTAATGCTAAGGCGAGTGAAAGCCCAAAGCTGAAAAGAAAGTTCATTAAGCCGACCAAAAACACCCCAAGCGCCGCAATTGCTATATCCGATGCCTTCACGCTATCCCATAGTGTGGCAATCGCCATTGCAGAGCCGCCGCCTGCAATCGTGACATGCCGCACATCAAGCGGCAGCCCTGTAATTGCCCCAAGAATGGGTAACATTCCAAGTGCAAAGCCCAAGAAAAGGTTACCCATCAGTCCACCGAAGTTGCGCTCGAGGTATGCACCCACCTTGCTGAGCCGATCCGGTGAGAGGTAGCGACGTAGCCATCGATGTTGTTCAATGCGCAAGCGCAAGTTGGAGTATGCGACAAAGTTATCAAAGTAGCCCGTTACAAATCCGCCCAAATACAGAATGCCCCCTGTAATCGCTGCGTAAAAGACAGTGAGTGAGGTAAAGGGATTAAATGCTGCCAGCGTAGCTAATGCTTTTTGTTCATTTGCAATGTGCGAGCCAGATACAAAATACCATACCCAAGAGAGTGCAAACGCCAGTGGCAATACCACTACCAGATTCCCCAAGAATGAAGCAAATTGACTGCGTGCAATTTTCGTAATCAGCATCACTGCATTCTCCAAATTCAGGCTGTCTGAATCCCTCGAGTCTAAGGCACGGGCTAAGGCTGAAGCCGTCATTGCAGGTTGCTTGGTTGCTAGCGAGAAGTGAAACACCTGCATCGTAATAAAGCTACCTGCATAATTGAGACTGTACAAGAACCCGCTCACCAGCGGTGCAGCATGAAGGTAGGCAATGAGAAACTTCACCCAGTTTGTAAAGGCAATCACCAACCCACCGCCCATCGCTGCCCGCAGGTGTTCCCAGTATTCTTTGCGCGTGGTAGTAATGTAGTGCTCGCCTGTCTGACTGGTATGCTCTGCAACTTTGTATGCCAATAGACTCATTGCTTCACCAAAGTGCTCGCCCAGCTTACGGCTTAGGTTAATATCCCTAACCAGCTCCTTGAAGAAACTTACTGCCAGCGTGGTGCGGTTGCTCTGCTCAAAGGGTGAGATAAGGCGCAGCAATTTTTTCATTCGTTCAATTGCGCGTCGAATGCGCAGCATCAGATACACAAGCTGCAGGCTTACGCCTCTTTCCGCCTGAATCTGCCGCATTTCATCTAACACCTCCGCGCAATCTACAATTGCGCTCAAGGCTTTCTCGTATTGCATCGCAAGGGCATCTTCGTCAATTTTTTCTGGCGAGACCAAGAATTTCTGATAGAGTTCAATGTAATTGCCAACTTCCGTGCCCAAAGTGATGAACGGCGATCTAAAATGGTCAATCGGTGGCATTCGGCAGAGCAGCTCAGGCTCTAAACCCATTGCCGTAATGCGATGCGACAACACCAGCGCAGCTTGCGATACTGCAAACATCAATGTACCAGATGCAGTCAGCGCTCCATCGGCATCTATCAGTTGCCACAGTTCAACCCATAGCGCATTAGGAATTGCCCTTACCCAGAGATAGTCTTTGCTTTGCTCGAAGCTGTTGTCGAGGAAGTCCAACATCTCTGTCGGGTTCGAGAGCGGCGGCAGAAGCTTTTCTCCCAATCGTTTCCAGACTTCTGCGATAAAACTGGCGTGAACAGCTACTCCGGGCTCTGTAAAAAGACGCACATAGTTTTGCCGTTCAAGATGGAAGTGCACGTAGTGCCGCACCCGTTCTAACGCATCAGGATTGCTGCGCAGCGCATAAATCAGTTGCTGCAATCGCCGCACTGGCTCAGTTAGCGTTTCCGACTTCTGCGGGCGTAATGCAGCCACCAAACTTTGAAACCATTTTCCACCATCGTCTATCTCCGCATTCGGTATATTTGCCAAAACTTCTTCAAGCTTCGGGTGGGTTTGTGGTGATATTTTGAGCAATGAGAGCATAGCCTTCTGTTGTGCGTTCTTGTCGTGTTAGCAAGCTACAACTTGGCATCTGCGAAGTAGAACACGTCTTCTTTTCTTCCTCTCAATTAGGTAAAGCGGAGAGGAATAGAGCAACTTCATCAAGCAAAAGAAACAAAAATTCGCTGACTACAAAAACTTTTTGAGCATAAACAATGGAGTCTGATATTGCCGTTTTAGGCGCTGGTAGTTGGGGCACAACCTTAGCAGTTCTGCTTGCTGAGAAAGGTTACCGTGTCTTTCTCTGGGCGCACCGCAAAGAGTTTGCCGAAGAGCTTTCGCGCACACGCGAAAACCGACGCTATCTGGCTGGTATCACGCTGCCCGACACGATTGATATTTCATCAGAGATTGAGAGAGCACAAGCGGCTCAGATTATTGTTGTTGCCACACCATCTCAGGCTGTCCGTGAAACCCTGTCGCATTTAGACGCTCAGAAGGTTGCTGGTGCTATCTTCGTCAATGTCTCCAAAGGGATTGAGATTGGCACTGGCATGAGGATGTCCGAAGTCACGCAAAGTGTGTTGCCCACTGTGCCTCTGGCACACATTACGGCACTGTATGGACCTAGTCATGCCGAAGAAGTCAGTCGCCACCAACCGACCACAGTCGTTGCTGCCAGCGTGAGCAAAGACACAGCAAAGTATGTCCAAGATGTGTTCCGAACCCCAATGTTTCGCGTCTATGCAAATACAGATTTGATTGGCGTAGAGATTGCAGGTTCAGTAAAAAACATTATGGCGATTGCTGCAGGAATTGCCGACGGCATTGGATACGGCGATAATGCTAAAGCTGCAATTATCACACGTGGTTTAGCTGAAGTCACACGGCTCGGTGTGCGGCTTGGCGCCAACCCTCGCACCTTTTCGGGCTTAGCAGGCGTTGGCGACTTGGTTGTCACTTGCTCCAGCAAGCATAGCCGCAATCGCTATGTGGGAGAGCAAATTGGCAAAGGCAAAACCCTTGAACAAGTTTTGTCCGAAATGGTCATGGTCGCTGAAGGCATCTCTACCACCAAAGCGGTCTATGAACTGGCGCAAAAGTTAGGGGTAGAGATGCCCATCACGGCTGCTGTCTACGAAATGCTCTTTCACCGGAAAAATCCCACTGAGCTGGTCTACGAACTTATGACTCGTGAGCCAAAAGAGGAACTGCTCTAAATGCATCAATGCGATGGACAAGCATGTGGCTGACTTTTATGCAAGGGCAGCACAGCTGTGCTGCCCCTGAAAGCGCCTTACTTTTCAATGTGTCTGACAACTTCTCGAGCAAACTCTGAGCACTTGACCTCTGTTGCGCCCTCCATCAGGCGTGCAAAGTCGTAGGTTACGGTCTTTTGTCCGATTGCACCATTCAAGCCTTTGATAATAAGGTCGGCTGCTTCAGTCCAGCCCAAGTAGCGCAGCATCATTTCACCAGAGAGAATAACAGAGCCGGGATTGACCTTATCCTGCCCTGCATACTTTGGAGCAGTGCCGTGTGTGGCTTCAAAGACGGCATAGCCTGTCTCGTAGTTAATATTAGCGCCGGGTGCAATGCCAATTCCACCAACTTGAGCTGCCAGTGCATCAGAGATGTAATCGCCATTTAGATTCAGCGTTGCAATTACATCAAAGTCCGTTGGGCGCGTTAGGATTTGCTGCAAGAACGCGTCGGCAATCGCGTCTTTGATAACAATGCCATTAGGCAACTTGCACCATGGCCCACCGTCAAATTCCACTGCACCAAACTCTTCCTTAGCAAGTTCATACCCCCACTCACGGAAGCCACCCTCAGTATATTTCATAATGTTGCCTTTGTGCACAAGCGTAACCGACTTGCGGTTATTCTGAATTGCATAGCGAATTGCAGCGCGAATCAGTCGCTTAGAGCCTTCAATAGACACAGGCTTAATGCCAATTGAGGACGTCTCAGGGAAGCGAATTTTCTTAACGCCCATTTCCTTTTGCAGGAAATCAATGACTTTCTTTGCTTCTGGCGTGCCTGCTTTGTACTCAATGCCTGCGTAGATGTCTTCAGTATTCTCGCGGAAGATGACCATATTGACTAGTTCCGGGTGCTTTACAGGTGAGGGCACACCATTGAAGTACTGCACAGGGCGCACGCAGGCATATAGGTCAAGCATCTGTCGCAGTGCTACATTAATGCTACGGAAACCGCCACCGACGGGTGTGGTTAGCGGTCCCTTAATGCCAACCATATATTCGTTAATTGCCTTGAGCGTATCATCAGGCAGCCAAACTTCTCGCTCATAGACTTTGTTAGCTTTCTCACCAGCATACACTTCAAACCAGATAATTTCTCTCTGTCCTGAATAGGCCTTCCTAACTGCAGCATCAAAGACCATTTGCGCCGCCGGCCAGATATCGACACCTGTGCCATCGCCTTCAATGAACGGAATGATGGGCTTGTCGGGCACACGGAGTTTGCCACCAACCATTGTGATTTTTTCGCCGCGTGTAGGTGGCGAAAGCCGCTCATAAACTGCTTGCTCAGTGATAAGTGCTGACATACTACGTTCATTTTTTGGTTGTTGAAAGGCCTACCAATTCCCGAGATAGTCCCACTCGAACTTAGTGAGAAAACGACCTAATTGCTTAACAATTTTCTCAGCTGTGTGCTTGCCTCTAAAATCTACTGTGCGATTCCGTCCTCTTTTTTCAATAAAGGTAGCTATCTCATTGAACTCGCTATCAGAGAGTTTATTATTTTGCCGTGCGTGTTTGGCAATTTCCATAGCAAAGTCAAAATAGCAATACTGCAGCACCAAAAGAATTGCACGTATAAGTTTGTTCTTTTCGTAAAACGGACTGTCGAGTGGTAGCAACGGAATGTCGCGGAAGTAGATTGCGTCGCCTGCAACAAGCTGCCCCTTCGGGCCGCCCAAGTGAGCTCCTATTTTACGCTTGAAGTAGTTGCTTTTCGCTAAATCGAACAGCACAAAGCCCTGCTCAGTAAGCAGAGCATCAATGTCGCGAAAAAGAGGTGCATTCTCAAACACTGGATTGAACCACACTTCGACTTCAACTGCAAATACTTTCTGGAGGGTATTCTTTGCACCAATTAGAATGTTTTGCTCACAGCCCTCAGTGTCAATTTTGAGGTAGTCAATCTCATCGACATTCGCTTGCTTGAGAGCATGGTCTAGCGTCGTAGTCTGTATGGGGATTTTACGTTTGATTCTGTAGTTTGGCTCAGAAACACATCGCTCTATGAACGAGTAATTTGGGTAAAAAAGTGAGCTACTGGGCTCGGATTCCAGCACATAGAATGTACATATCTCATCTTTATCACTGAGAGCATACGGCAGATACTTTACAAACGACTCGCCCTTAGCATTGAGCACTGCACATTCACTACTATCGGGCTCAAAGCCTATAATCTCGATAGGAAATTGTTTCAGTAGCTTTAACCAGCGCGTATGAATGCCCGCTCGTGCTCCAACATCGACAAGTCGCATTGGTTTTGAAGAGTATTGCCTAAGAAACTTCATTCTTTCACTGAAGAAATTGCTTCCCTACGAGCGAGGCGCATCGGCACTGGCTTTGACGACATCGGACTTAAAATTCGGTGGCATAAACTCCTCGAAGCGTGCTTGCCTGACAAGGTCTTCGTGTTGTAATGCCGCATGCACCAGTCGAATGAATGGCAGTGTGGTGCCCATCATACTGTAGCCGCCATCGTGGTAGATATTTTGCATGGTTACTTTTCGCGTCAGGTCAGAGAGCAACACTACGGCAAAATCAGCACACTCTTCGGCAGTTGCATTGCCCAGCGGCGAATGCAGATTTGCAAACTCAAACATCTTGTCAAAGTCCTCAATACCGCTGCCAGCTCGCGTGTAGGTCGGGCTTTGCGAAATCGTATTGATGCGAATGCCGCGGCGCGCTAAGCGCGGCCCATAGCTACGCACAATTGACTCCAGCAATGCTTTCGCATCGCCCATATCGGAGTAAGTCCAGTAGTTGCGTTGTGCTGCAATGTAGGATAGTGCAATGATAGAGCCGAAGTCGTTAATTGCATCGTGCTTTAGGGCAACGCTGATGATACGATGCAGGGAAATTGCAGAGACATCAAGCGTTTTGATAAACCAGTCGTAGTTGAGGTCCTCATATGGTCTTTCCTTGCGAATGTTTTGCGACATTCCGACCGAGTGCACAATGAAATCTACAGAGCCAACTTTCTCCTTTAGCTCAGTAAAGGCAGCGTTCAGCTCGTCCATATTTGTTACATCGCATAAAATCAGCGGTGTGCCTAGCATTTCAGCCAGCTGCTTGACCTTGCCGAAGCGTGCTGCAACCGCAATGTTGGAGACCACAACCTCTGCTCCCTCACGATGAGCTGCAAGGGCAATGTTCCAGCCAAGCGAGCTTTCGTCAAAAGGTCCAAAAACGATGCCTTTTTTGCCTTTCAGCAGGCCATATGATTTGCGTTCTGACATAGCGTTTATGTTTGAATGGCAATTGGGCTGAAAAATAATAGTTGCGTGGCTCAAAAGAAAAAGCAGCGCCTTCGACAGACTATGCTCAAATTCGACTCAGCAACTTACTCAACTCGGAACTCACCACTCTGGCAAAAGGCAATAAATTGTCTCAAATACGCTTGTTCATTTGAAGGCACAGCGCGGCAGGCAAGTCGAAGTGCAGCAGCAAGTGCCTCCGCATCTCGAGCAGAAATAGCGTAGCCATCGCTGGAAAAGTAATATCGTTCCCACGGCTCAGCTGGCGCATCGAGTGGCATCCAGCCATATTCCTTTGCAAGGAGTAGGGTTTCTTCCCACTGGTGGTTTGAAAAGTAAAATCGCTTTCCAGAGATGCTTACTAACTCAATCGGCACCTATCGACGCAAGCGTTGGCGCTGGAGGGCGCGTTCATCTAACTCTTCGACCAAATTGCCTCGCTCATCGTAGCGTTTGGTGTGAACCTTTACACCATTGCGAAATGTATTTATCTCTTCGAGCCTGCCATCGTCAGAGTAAATGCGCTCCTCGCCATCCAGCTGGTCATCTTTGTAGGTTTGCCGAACTTTCAGTGTACCATTTGCCAAGTAGCGGCGCAATTCCCCAGAGCGCATGCCATTGCGATAATGCTCTTCCATCTCCAGCGCACCGTTGCTGTGATAGGTTCGCTTTGTGCCCTCCAGCAACCCTGCTGCATTCACTGAAGCTTCTTCACGCAGGCGACCGTTGGGGTGGTAGAAGTAGTATTTGACCACGCCTACAAGGGTGTCGCGGTGGTAGAGCGCATCAGATTGAATCTTGCCATTTTCGTAGAACTCTCGCATTGAGCCGTGACGCAGACCATCCTTAAAGTAGGTCTCTGAACGCAGCTGCCCATTGTCGTAGTACTCTCGGCGCACACTATCAATTTTTCCGTTCACATAATACTCCTCCACGCGCAACTGTCCTTGCTCCGTGTATTCTCGGAAGTAGCCACTTGGCGTGTCACCAATGTAACTCATTTCAGCGCGCAGTTTTCCGTTAGGGTAGTAAAGCCGCTTCACTACGGGCTGCTGCGCTAGTATTTGCTGGCTGCATAGCAGGCTTATTACTATGCCGACCCATAGCTTCTGCATTGCTCGGCTGCTATTCAGATTGGGAAATCACCTTTGGAACTTTGAAGAACCGGTCTTGACTATCGGGTGCATTTTGGAGGGCTACAGTGTTGGGTGTTGGAGGCACTGGCTCATCTTCCCGCAACACATTTACCCGCTCATTCATATTTTGAAGCGGCTCAATCTGCTCAGTGTCTAAGGCATTGAGCTTTTCCATATACCGCAGCACCGAGTTTAGTTCAGCTGTTAGTTTCTCTTTTTCCTCTTCCGAGAAGGAGAGCTTGGCAAGTGCCGCAATATGTTCCACATCTCTCTTTGTAACCGCCATATTGGCTCAGATGATGCCTAATTCTTTTCCAATTCTGCCAAATTCTGTTACAATCTTATCCAAGTGCCATTCTTCGTGCGTGGACATGTAACTGGTGCGCAGCATCTCGTAGCCGGGCATCACACCAGGACGCACAAAAGCATTGACGAAAATTCCTGCATCATAGAGCTTGCGCCAGAAGAGCAGAGTCTTATCTTGGTCGCCAATAATCACGGAGACAATTGCGGTGCGAGCGTCCATTAGCCGGAAACCAAGCGACTTTAAGCCCTCACGCACACGCGTTGCATTCTTAATAAGCCGTTCAATGCGTTCTGGCTCTTGCTGCATAATTTCAAGTGCCTTCAGTGCAGCTGCAACGCTTGCAGCCGTAGGTGAGGCGCTAAAAATCAGCGCAGGTGCATGATGGCGAAGGTAGTTAATGACCGCTCGCTCGCCCACTATGAACCCTCCCAGCGAGGCAAAGCTCTTTGAAAATGTGCCCATCGTTAGGTCAACCTCCTTTTCTAAACCAAACTCCGATGCCGTGCCTCGGCCGCCTTTGCCAATTACACCTACGGCATGGGCATCATCAACCATTACGCGAGCGTTGTATTTCTTCGCTAAACGCACCACCTCAGGCAAGTTGACAATTGCACCCGAGACAGAAAACACACCATCAGTTGCAATGAGCTTGGGTGCTTCCAGTGGCAGTTTCTGCAGCACGCGCTCCAAGTCTTGCATATCGTTGTGCTTGTATCGCTCCACATTCGCTGTAGCGCCGCGTGCCATTAAGTTTGCCACAACAATGCAGGCATGGTTATCCTTGTCACTGACCACATACTCATTGCGTCCTTGAACCAGCGTTGGAATAATGGCTTGTCCTGCCTGAAAGCCTGTGCTAACCAGCATACAATCTTCGGTGCCGAAGAACTCTGCCAGCTTTTCCTCCAGCTCCACGTGCAGCTTGACCGTGCCTGTCAGATATCGTGAACCTGAGCAGCTTGTGCCGTATTTATCAATTGCTTTCTTTGCCGCTTCCTTTACGCGTGGGTCAGCCGTTAGCCCCAAGTAGTTGTTGGAGCCAGCCATGATGATTTTCCGCCCTTCAATCGTTACGACTGGACCTTCGTTTTCTTCCAGCGGACGAAAGTAGGGATATAGTCCTTTAGCCTTGACTTCGTCTGCAATCGTGAAGTCATAGCACTTTTGAAACAAGTCTTTGAGCTTCGGTGGCGTTGAAACGGCACTGTTACCGTTCACCTGCACATCGGGCTGTGCGGCGCTATTGGTTTCACGACTTTCCATTATGCGTCAGTTTGTTATGAAATCATACAAGGTAAGCCCGAAAATAGCACGAGTCCCGCAATTAGCGAAATTTTAGCCGCTGCAAGAAGTAAGAGAAGCTACTCTCTTTTTACGTTGAAGCAGCAGACATGGGAGAAGTTTCCCAAGTTGCAAGTAACTTCTCTTGCTCTATGCCGTCATTGCATAGAGAATGATGTTTACGCCAAACTTGGTGTTGTCTTCAGCAAGCCAGCGTTTGTTGCGAAAGTCATAATCCCATTCGCAGCCGTAGTCTTTGTTGCTGTATAGCACGCCAATGCGTCCGTTGATTTCAATTGCTTTGAGGTAATCGTGTACAAGGTCATCGCCCCAGCCGTTCAGTTCGAAGGAGGTTGTGGGCGGGCCGTTTTCAAACTTGAAGAAGGCGGAGTAGAGCTTGTGCGAGTTCGGAATTTTCCTAAGTGCGCCTTGCCCAAAGATAGCAGCCATCTGCGCTTCAAATGATCTGGCAAAAAGCCCATCAATATCGTGGTTGCAGTCGTCGACAAACACGAAACCACCGTTTCGCACATACTTCTCGAAATTCTCACGCTCTTTGGTTGTAAACTGCACAAGCTTATGTCCACTCAAGTAACAAAACGGTGAGTCAAATAAAGCAGGGCTATCGAGCGAGACGATTTTCTCTCGGGTATCTACTTCAATGGTTGTGTATTCAATGAGTGAGTTAAGCAGGTTGTATGGCATCCGCTGGTCAGTGTCCCAGTTGCCTGAAGCGTATTGGAGGCGCGTAAAGACAAAATCTTTCCGTCGCCGCTCGAACTGTGAGGCAACTGCATTTGCCAGTGGCGAGAGCGTAACTGCCGCAGCGCCTACGGCAAGCCTTGCTAAAAATTCTCTTCGCGTCATCTTTTGCGATATGGTGATGCGTCAGCTGCTAACGAGAGCAAAATTATTCGCTTGCACAAGTGGCTACTGTCGCCACAGAGTGAGCTTTATTTGCTTCTGAGAAATCATACCTTCGCCCCTTCCACTCTGCACCTTTGCCTGACCAAATCAGCCGCATAGAGTTAAATGCAATGCCAATGAAAAGCATAATGGAGACCAGATGCAACCATGCGCTTATCTGCGGTAACTTAAACCGCCAAGCAATAAGAAGCCGCATCAGCACTGCAAGTAAAATCTGCAGAAGCGGCAAGCTAAACCACTCGCAAGAAAAGGGCGCCACCCAACATGAACCAATGAGAAACAGATACGGAGCTACGAAGCAAGCACACATCATCAGTGCAATAGCCACCATTGTGGCGTAATTGTAATTCACCCCCGCAAAAAGATTTTTTGAAAAACCTTTCCATACATCACTCAGTGAGTGATACATTCGGCAGTTCACTGCATCAATGCCATTGAAGACCATCGCTTTGCCCCCTGCGCGCTTTGTGGCTTTCACCAGCCAGACATCTTCAACCAGTGCAGTTCTGACGGCTCTGTGCCCACCTATTTTTTCGTAGAACTTGCGCCGAAAAAGAATAAACTGCCCGCATGCAAAAGAGAAAGCCGTGTTTCGACTCTTCCACACTTGCGACAGCGGCAGAAAGCACATTATGAGAAAGTGCACCAGTGGCACTCCCATTTTTTCCCAAAACGATTCCATCACTTGATAGGGCACTACAGTCAGCATATCAGACTTCGTAGCCAGCAAGGTTGCCACTGCGCGTCGCACTGCACTGGGTCGGTGAGCTGTGTCTGCATCGGTAAAGAGCAGAAGTTCTCCATGCGCAGCTTCAGCTAACTGTTGACACGCCCACGCCTTGCCTAGCCAACCGTTTGGCAAATCTTTCCCATTCAAAACTCTTAGGCGAGCCTCTTTTTGCTGCAATGCGGTTAGAATCTCACCAGTGCGGTCTGTGCTGTGGTCGTTGAGCACAATTACTTCAAACTTTGGGTAGTCTTGCGCAAGAAGTGAACGGACGCATCGCTCAATGTTGTGTTCTTCATTGCGAGCTGGAACAAGAATTGAAACAAAGGGGTATTCTGTCGATTCACTAAACAGAAAACGCAGGTCAAAGAGATTTTTGATTAGAATGCCGAAGAAGACCAACAGGCACGCTAAGATGAACAGTTGGTAGTAAAAGAGCGTTGCTTGGGCTGCCATCATTTGAACACAATATCGCGTACAAAAGGACTACCGATTCGATGATTCAGCTGATGAATAATGCTTTGCTTTCGGAAAGTCAGTTCGTTGCGCCATGCTGAATTTTTCACCTTCACGTGCAGTATCCCATCCACGATTTTTTCCACCTCAGAGACCCGTGCAATATGGCTACCGACGACTTCCCGCCAGAGCCGAATGGCTTTAAATTCCTCTGCCGCTATGTTGAAGTGTAGCTCGCCGTAGAGCGCATCTAAAACCACCTCAAAACGATTTGGAGCCTTTGTGTATGGCATCGTCAGCTTGATTTAGATTACACTTTCTCTGCGAATGTATGCTACATCGATTTGACTTACTCCGCTGAACGACTTACGCTCAGTAGTTGTAATGAGCGACTGCCCAAGTGGCTTTAGGATTTCAATCAGGTCGTTTGCGCGCTCACGGTCTAGTTCGCTAAAGACATCGTCCAGCAGGAAAATAGGCGTCTCTTTCAACCGCTCGTGAATATAGGCATACTGTGCCAGTTTTAGGCAAATCAAGAATGTCTTGTGCTGACCTTGCGAAGCGTAGCGGCGCAGCGAGCGATGGTTAATGAGAAACTCCAAGTCATCGCGATGCGGTCCCAATAGCGTCTGACCGCGATGCAGTTCTTCAGTTTTCAACATCATTAATTTTGTGCGGAAATCTTGGCGGATTCCCTCTACCGTCTTTGTGCCGAAGCACACCCCTTCGCTTTCATAGCGCAAAGCCGGCTCCTCACTAAACGAAGCAAACTTTCGGTATGCCGCTTTGAGGTAGCCCGCAAATTCTTCGGCGAACCGCACACGCTGGAAAATGATAGCGGTGGCAAGTTGTGTAAATTGCTCTGTCCAAACTTCCAACGCACTTCGCTGTGCTGGGGTCAGCATACCTTGCTGTTTGATTTCGGAGAGAAGCTTGTTGCGCTGGTTCAGTGCACGCCGATAGTTCATTAAGTCTTCCAGATACGCCCGATTTGCCTGCGAGATGGTATTATCCAAAAAGCGGCGACGCTCTTGCGGAGCGCCTTGCACCAGACCCAAATCAAATGGGGAAAGCGCAATGCAAGGATACTCACCTACAATCTTGGAAAACTGCGCAAGCTCCGTGCGATTGATAAACACATGCTTGCCTTCTTCGCTCGAGAAATAGACACGCACCTGCGACTGAATTCCTAAGTCACTTTGCATCTCTGCTTCAATCTCAAAGAAAGGGGCATCGAATTGCAAGCACTCTGCGTCGCTTGCGCCGAAAAGACTCTTTGTTAAGCAGACAAAGTGCACAGCCTCCAGAATGTTGGTTTTTCCAACTCCGTTTCGCCCGTAGAGGATATTGACTCCCTCGCTTAGCGGAAGGAGCAACTCTCGATGACTGCGAAAGTGCCGAAGGTGCAGCAAAACAACTCTCAACTTGAAGACCCTTTTCTTCAAATAAACGCGTTTGTGTGACAGAACAAACGTTTGGAAGTGTTAGAAACGTGGAAATGTGGAAAAAAGCATATCAGTTCCGCTAAGTGGCTCAAATGCAAGCACTTCGCCCTCAAAGCTGAGAAAATTTGGCAGTGGATAGCGTGTGAAAAGATAGGTAGCAGAGGCTCAGAGCAGAAGAGTAGACCAAAATGCAGTGCAAGACTCCACTTTCTTTCACAACGATTTGACGGTCTATTCACAGGGTTTTTCACGGTGTTTTCCACGTGGAAAAGAAGTGTGGTTTTCCACGCATTTTGCACTTCTCTCTTCTTTTGTTACCTTGCTACGGTTTCGGTTACGCAACTAAAATGTGCAAGTAGTATGGTGCAGAAGATTGATTACAAGCCGGGCGTTGCCGAAAACTTGAGGTATGACTTCCCCGCAGGTATTGTGGTCTTCCTCGTTGCTGTCCCGCTCTGCTTAGGAATTGCCTTGGCATCGAATGCTCCGCTTTTTTCTGGCATCATTGCAGGAATCGTAGGAGGAATGGTTGTGAGCATCTTTTCAGGCTCTGAGCTGAGCGTAAGTGGACCTGCTGCAGGCTTAACAGTGATTGTGGCGTCCTCAATCGCAAAGTTAGGTTCATTTGAAGCATTCCTCACAGCGGTAGTGTTAGCGGGCATGCTTCAAATCGTGTTTGGGGTACTCCGAGCTGGTATCATTGGCGACTATGTGCCGAACAGTGTAATCAAAGGAATGCTGGCTGCGATTGGCATTATTATCATCATCAAACAGTTCCCATATGCATTAGGGCACAGCACAGGTCAGTATGATGACCGCGAAGACATAGAGTTCTTGCGCCACTTTGGTGAGGACAGTGCGTTTGCCCAGCTCGTGGCGACTATCTTCGACATTTCCCCTGTAGCCACACTCATCACTGTGCTCTCAATTGCTTTGCTGATTTTGTGGGATAGGCCTTTTTTGCAAAAGTATCTTTTCTTTCGTTTGGTACCTGGACCGCTGGCAGTGGTCTTCTTGGGTGTGCTCATCAATCAGTTGTTTATATGGCTCTTTGCAGGTCAGGAAGGGTGGTATCTGTCAGCGGAAAGGGGGCAGTTGGTCGTGCTTCCAACTTTTGAAAGTCCGCTCCACGTAGTGCAGGGCATCACGTTGCCTGATATGAGTGCGCTCACTCGCAAAGACACTTATATTGTCGCGCTAACCTTAGCTGTCGTAGCGAGCATTGAAACGCTGCTGACGGTTGAGGCAGTCGACAAATTAGACCCCTTCAAGCGCATTAGTGACAAGGAAAAGGAGCTAAAAGCACAGGGAATCGGAAATCTGGTCTCAGGGCTATTAGGCGGGCTACCGATGACAGCTGTCATTGTTCGCTCATCGGCAAATGTCTATGCTGGCGCGCGCACGCGAACCGCGTCGTTTGTGCACGGTTTCTTTCTTCTGATTTCCGTGCTCTTTATTCCGAACCTGCTCAATATGATTCCGTTAGCCAGTCTGGCGGCAATTCTAATGACGATTGGGTATAAATTGGCAAGCGTCAAGCTCTTTAAGGCGATGTATAAGACGGGCGGCGAACAGTTTATCGCATTTATTACCACAATTGTGGCGATTGTGTTCACCGACCTGCTGATTGGAATTTTTATCGGCTCAGCCGTTGCCATTTTCTTTGTGCTGCGCATCTATCACCACTCTTCACTTACTGTCGTCAGCCAAGACAATTGCTACCTGATTCGTTGCAACAAGGATATGTCGTTTGTTAATAAAGCTGAGCTAAAGAGAGAACTCTCGAAAATCCCAGATAACTCAATGGTGATTATTGAAGGCACAAAAGCGATGTTTATTGATAGGGACATCTATGAAGTTATTGATGATTTTCGTGAGTCGGCAAAGTATCGCAATATTGAGGTAGAGTTGAAGTATATGGACTCGAAGTATCTGCCGTTGTTTGGTGAATACGGCAGAAAAAAGAAAAAGGAGGATAACAAAGATGATGGAGTCGTACAAGAAACTCTTGCTCGCAAATAAGGCGTGGGCGAAGGAGAAATTGGATATCCGCCCGGATTATTTTGAGCGGATGGCGAAGAATCAAAAGCCAGAATTCTTGTGGATTGGCTGCGCCGATAGCCGCGTGCCCGCCGAAGAAATCACAGGCACTGAGCCGGGCGAACTCTTTGTGCATCGCAACATCGCCAATATGGTGATTCACACTGACCTCAATATGCTAAGCGTGCTGCAATATGCCGTAGAAGTGCTAAAAGTAAACCACGTAATCGTCTGTGGTCACTACAACTGTGGCGGAGTCAGGAATGCAATGAGTCACCAGAGCTTGGGGCTGATTAACAAATGGCTGCGCCATATCAAGGATGTCTATCGGTTCCACATGGCAGAGCTGGACGCCATTCCAGATGAAGAACAGCGTTACCGCCGCTTAATTGAACTAAATGTTATCGAGCAATTGCGCAACGTGGCAGAAACATCGTTTGTGCAACGTGCGTGGCACTTTGAAAAGCGACCTTACCTGCACGGCTGGGTCTATGATGTCGAGACGGGGCTGCTCAAGCAACTGTCCTTAATGGAACCTAATGCGGAGCTGTATGACATTTACCGATATGACTTCACCATTGATAGACGCAAAAGCCCCGCTCAAGCACACGCACTGCAGAACGAATTTGGAACAGCGAATGGTGCACCAGCGCAAGCGGCGCACTAAGGAAATGCATAGAGAAATGAAATGGGCGGGCATGTTACCCGCCCTTTTTGGTTCTGTCAGACATTCAATCGAACAGGCATCACCAGAATAAGAATATCATCGCTTTTTTTCTCGTGCCGCACAGGACGAATCACGGCGGCGCGTGTAGGAGTGCTAAACTCAAACTGTGTTTCCTCTTCATCAAGGTGAGAGAGCGCATCTTCTAAAAACTTTGCATTGAAGCCAATCAGTAGCTTGTCATTGAACTGGCAGGGCACGACCTCTTCGGCAAAAGCACCTTCATCAGCGTTCTCGGCTGAAACCTTTACCGCATCGCTTTCAATTTGCAAGCGCACATCGCCCCGCGAAGAAAACCGTGCAACCCGCTTGACCGTAGCCGCAAGGTTGGCGCGATTGACAATCATCTTCTTGTCGTTCTCAAGCGGAATCACCGCTTCGTAGTTTGGGTAGGTCTCGGCAATCAGCCCGGCAACGATAGCAGTTTCACCAAACTTAATCTGAATGCGCTCCTCTTTGGTGGCAACGGAAATTTCAACCGTGTCCTCTGCATCCAGCGCACGCTGCACAATGCTGAAAACCCGTGCTGGCACGATAACCTTCACCTTGCTGCTTGCACCTGTCTCAATGACCTTCGTGTAGCGAGAAAGTCGGTGTCCATCTGTTGCAACGGCACGCAGTTCGTTAGGGTGAAGTTCAAGCAAAACACCCATCATTGCAGGGCGCATACTGTCGACGCTGACAGCAAAAAGCGTCTTGTCTGCAATATCCTTGAAGTCTTCGCTACTGAGCGAAAAAGAAAGGTCAAAGGTAGGCAGCTTTTTTTCAGAGCGCTCTTGACGCTCGCTGCTGCCAGAAATCTTATACTTGCCACGCCCCGTGTCAATTGTGAAAGTAAGTTCGCCTTCGCTTTCCTTCTTTTTGGTCTCGAAGCTGGCGGTCTCATCAGGCAGACTTCTCAGAATGTCCTGCAACCGCTTTGCATTGAGCAAAATAGAGCCTTTGTCGCTGGAGTCAACTGCAAGAGAAGTTGTAAAGGAAATGTCTCCGTCGGTCGTAAAAAGCGAGAGTTTTTTCTTCTCGAGCGAAAGCAGCACACTCTCGAAGCGAAAGTCAGTGGCTTTGGGCGGAAGTGCTAAAACAGCGTGGCTAATTGCTTCCGCAAAGGGTTTAAGTTCAACGGAAAATTTCATCGCTGGAGTTTAGATAAAATTCCTAAGCCAAGCATGACCTTGCTACTGGGCAAGGTAAAGAGAAATGCCGCAAAGATAACGATTCACAAGCAGATTTCAATTTGTCTCGGTCCAAGGTATTAGAGGGAGGCGATAGCGAAAATGACTCATCAACCAACCTTAGCGCCGCACCACCGCAATCTTCCCAATTGCACTCTGTCGACCGTCTTCACTGGTCGCAACAGCTAAATAAATCCCTGTGGCGACGTCGTTGCCATTTTGGTCCTTTCCATCCCACTCGACTAAACGACTGCCTGCTGCGTTAAGTGTGCGAACCAAAGTGCCTGAGAGCGTAATGATGCGCACAGAGGCATTGCGCACCAATCCATCAATTACCAAGCGCTGGGTAGCAGGCACTCGAAAAGGATTGGGATAGACTCGAAGCGTAGAGAAAGTTTCCTCAGGCTCAACGGCATCAGTGGCGAGCACGGAAAGTCCACGGTCGGTGCCGAAATACATTTTGCCCGTCTTGCGGTCATATGCGATAGAGCGCACATTGTTGGATAACAGAGGGGAGTTCTCTGTTGTGTATCGCCGCAAAAGGCTATCGCCACTTGCACTAATCACCCAAACACCATTTTGTGAGCCAAACCACTTGCGGTTCAGTGCATCAATTGCTAACGAACTGAGGAACTCATTGCGCAGGTCAAAAACAATAGTCGCATTCGGAATGCGCGTCTGAAACACAAGGTCTGCATCAAAGAAATATGCAGCCCCTCTATCGGTGGCAAGCCACACACCGCCATCGCGGTCGAACTGGATATCGTTTACCTTTGGGTTAGGCAAGCGACCAAAGCCAACGCGTTCGTCGAGCAGAACATAGCGGTCATCACGCACATCTGTAAGAGTTCCTCTGTCGTCGAAGACCACAATGCCGCGCCCTGTAACGCCGTCTTCGCTTTGCACCGCAATCCACTTTCGATTGTTTGCATCAACAGCAATGCGCAGGGCAGTTAAGCCTGATGGAAACTCTCGTCCAGCACCTAAACCACTGCTTCCGAAGCGCAAAATTTCACCGTTAGGGCGATAAGCATAGATTGGGTTCTGTGCAGTAAGGAAGTTTGCAATCCAGACCGTACCGCCTGCGTCAGTGGCAAGCGAGGGAAGCACCACAAAGTTTTCTGCTTGGCGAATGCCGACAAAGGGGGAATTGCTGCGGTTCAGCACGCGCACACTGTCGCTTGCAGTGAATTCAAAAAGTCCACCGCCCCATGTGCCTAAAAGTGTCGTGCTGCCTCGTGATGCAAGAGCACTGAACTGGCTAACTGGCGCAGTGCCCGGTGAGGGCAAGTTTTCAAAGTTTTGCCATACACCATTTTCCAGCCGATAAAATCCTTGTGCACCCGTATTACGCACCGAAGAGCTGCCCCAGACGCGACCTTTTGCATCAAGCTGAACAACCTCAAAGCTATTGGAAAGGGGCGAATTGGGCACAATTGCGGAAATGCGCTCACCTGCGACGCTAAGCAGCGATTGCCGACCATCGGCAAGAAAGATACTGCCAGCGTCATCGAGCGCGGCACTGCGCACCAAAGCAAAGTTACCTGTGCGGCGCACAAGCGTGCCACTTGGTTGCCGCACCAGTAGCTCATCGCTGGCAAGTGCTAATAGGGTCGTGCGGTTTGCAGCCAGCGCAGTAAGAGGCTTCTCTGGAAAAGCGGTCTCGCGTGTAAGTCCAGTAGGCGTGAGGCGAAACAACCCTTGTGAAGTGGCTACAAATACGCTGCTACCTTGCACTGCCAAAGCACTGGCTCCGCCTTGCACCGCAATTGTTTGCCACTCTGTTGGTGCATTCAAATTTCGGGAAGAAAGTGAGGCAACAGCAACACCCAGCGCAGTGGCTGCAATGATTTGATTTTGCACAATTGCAATGGCGCGCACAGCCGTTGCACTGGGAAAAGTGCCAAAGCGGACAAATGTTTCACGAAACTCGCGCCTCGAGGGAACAAGAAGCGAAATGCCAAAGTCAGTAGCCACATAAAGAGAATCGCCTTGCACAAAAAAGTATCGAACAGCACGGTTGGGAAATTGTGTGGCGCGTGAAAGCTCCAGAAAATGTGTAATGCGCTCTGTCTCTAAGCTCATACTGCTCACGGCGCCGCTTTCATAGCCAATCCACAAGCGGTTTTGCGTGCTGTCGAGAGCAAGTGCAGTAATGCGTGTCTCAAACAAGCCTTCAAGGTTTGTAAAGGTGCGCACCGTGCCATCTTGACGATTAAATCGATACAATCCGCCATCTGTGCCAACCCACACTGCACGTCGACCTTCCAGTGCCAGTGATGAGGCATTTCGTAGTGAGGTGTAATTTTTCCATAAGCCAATGCTTTGCCCAGTTGCGGGGCTTTCCCATAGCATCAAGCCAAGCCAGATGCTAAGACACACACTGATGCGTTTGAGCATCAAAGAAAAAAATCGTAGTTATGCAGTGCTCGAACTTTCGCAAAGTTAATGTTTGCTATGGCAATATGCAGCAGGTAGGGTTAGTGCCTAATGGACAGTGCTTTCTTGTGCCATCAATTTTTGCAAGCGAACCAGATGTACTTGCGGCGCAAAGCTTGCGTTTGGGTGGTGTAAGCGAAGCACCCTTTGACTCTTTGAATCTGGGCCTGTCGTCAGGCGACCGTCAGGAACACGTGCTGCACAATCGAGAAATTTTTTATGCGTCGTTGGGTGTGCCCCCGTCGCGTGTGGTACTAGCCCATCAAACACACAGCGACCACATCTTGCGTGTCGACGCACCCGGCCGGTATAGCGACTTTGATGCCTTGATTACGAACCAGCGAAATCTTTTCCTAACGGTCTCTGTGGCTGACTGCACGCCGATTTTGATTTATGACCGCGCTCACAAAGCAATAGGAGCGGTGCACGCTGGTTGGCGCGGCACAGCACAACGCATTCTTTACAAAACCCTGCTTGCAATGCAAGAAGCCTTTGACACTCGAGCCAAAGATTGCATTGCCTACATTGGCACGTGCATTTCAGCTGAGTCATATGCTGTAGATGCCGATGTGGCGCAGTATTTCGAGTCAACCTTCAAAGTCTATGACAGTGTCTCTCGCAAGTTTTTCTTGGATTTGAAGGCAGCAAACTTGCACCAGCTTTACGACTTTGGCTTTGAACGCGCACAGGTTGAAATCTCCCCGTATTGCTCTTATCGCGACCACCAATACTTCTTTTCATATCGGCGTGCTGTGCACGAGACTGAAGGTCGAACAGGTCGCATGCAGGCAATTATCGGCTTACGCTGAACTCCGAAACATAGCTTTCTAAAACCTAAACTGCACAACCTCTATGCAAACTCGCACTACACGGGCGTTACCGACGGCTGCGTTGCTGCTTGTGCTCTCATATGCTGCTCTGAGCGCACCAGCCAGCGCTAACGCGCAGTCGCTTTTTCTCCGCAAAACAACGCTCTTAGGCGTCGGCATCGGAATTGATGGCTTCGGCGGTCTGCCGCTATTTGGGCAATTGGAATTTGGTGTCGGACCCAAAGTAGGTATTGGGCGGTTCGGCGTTGGAGCACTCGGCGGAGTGTTCTTTACGCCCGGCGCTTCCTTCGCTGTCATCGGCGGTCAAGGAAACTACCACTTCGACATTACCAGCGTGCCTGAGCTGGACATCTTTCTGGGCTTGAACCTGCTAATTGGATTTGCCGGCAGTCGCTTCGGAGGGGCATCTACAGGCGTGGGACTTGGTCTAAACGCCGGCGTGCGATACTTCTTTACGCCCACCATTGCAGGTTTCTTGCGACTGGGCTGGGGCTTTTCGCTAGCAACTATCGGCGTAGACTTCGCACTCTGAAAAGTCTTAGCCTGAGAGGCAAGTCTCTGAACGTCCAGTGTGAAGTCAATGTTACGCTTTCCAGCGGCATCAGGGAGAAGCATTGAAATGCCAAAGCAGTGGAAAGAGAACTATGCTAAGCGAACTACGGTCGCTGATTCCTGATGAAAATCTTTGCGCTAAGGTGCTGGCGCTGCTGGAAGCCGAGCTGGAAAAGCGAGAGGCTCAGCACAAGGAACTCGAAGAAACGCTTCAGCATACCATTGAAACCCTACATGGTGAAGTGCGGGAAAAGTTGCGTTTGCAGGAGGAGTTCCGCAGAAACACAGAGCAAAAGTTTCACATTGCAGCTGAGCTCGCAGGAGAATATATCTATGAAGCCACAGTTGACGATGGAAAGATTCGCGCTCTCTATGTTTCACCTGAATTTACACATTTAACAGGCTACGGGATAGACGAGATTAATGCGGGAAATGGTTGGCTGGACTTCATTTACCCTGACGACCTACCAACTGTCCGCAGCGCAGTAGCAAACATCTTGTCTGGCAAGCCAGCCAAAACTGAATACCGTGTCCGTTGCAAGGATGGCAGGACGCTCTGGATTCGAGATTTCAGCCAACCATTTCTTGACGAGCAGGGGCGCTATGTGAAATCAATTGGTGTTTCACGCAATATCACGGCAGAGAAAGAAGCAGAGTTAGCCCTTAGACGGGAGCAGCAACTCTTAGATGCGCTCTTCAACACTGTGCCACTAGGCATCTGCCTGTCCGACGAAGAGGGCACCTTCCTACGTATCAACCGCGAGCTTTCAAACATCTTAGGCTATGAAGCGGCTGACCTCCTCGGAAAGCACTTCTCTTTCGTTCTCGCCGAAGAGTATCGGGAACTGGCAAAAGAAGCACATCAGACATTTATGGCAGGTGATTCACTCATTACATCGGGCGAGTGGCCGATTCAGCGTAAAGATGGCGAAAGACGCTGGGTTCAGATTATTGCACGGAAGTTTCAGCGTGAAGATGGCAGATGGGTTCGGGTTACTGCAGCAAGAGACATCACAAGAGAGCGAGAGCAAGAGAAAGAGAGAGCGCACCTCTTGGAGCTATTAGCCCGCACGGAAGCCCTAGCTCATATCGGCAGTTGGGAGTTTGATTTCAAAACAGCTCGCTTTACGAAGTGGTCCGATGAACTCTTTCGCATTCACGAGCGCCCGATGGAACTCGGCTTGCCTGATGTCGAGGAATACCGCAAGCGCTATATCCTGCCCGAAGCAGATGAACGCTTGAGAGCGTGGTGCGACAAGCTCATTCAAACGGGGCAGAATGGGGAAATTGAAATCCCTATTATCACGCATCTGGGCAACCGAAAGATTATTCGCATCCGAGGATACCTCACTTTCCAAAATAGCGTTCCTATTGGGGCACAAGGAATGACACAAGACATTACGCGCGAGAAAATGCTCGAGAAGCAAAAGGAGGAACTCACGGCGCAGTTGATGCATTCGCAAAAGATGGAAGCGATTGGCACGCTCACAGGTGGTATCGCACACGAGTTCAACAACATCTTGGGCGGAATGCTGGGCAACCTGCGACTGCTGGAGAAAAAGTTCGGCCATGAGCCAACGGTAAAGAAATACACCGACCGCTTAATTAGTCTGAATCAACGAGCAACGACGATTGTGTCGCAGATGCTGGGTTTTGCGCGCAAAGGCAAGTATCAACCGCAGCCCCTCTCGCTCAAGATGTGCGTGAGCAATGTGCTGCAAATTCTTGCACCCTCGACAGATAGGCGCATTCGCTTCCACATTGAGTCGAAGAGCAATGTGCCCTTGATTTATGCCGACCCAACACAGATAGAACAAGTTATCTTGAACCTTGCAAAGAATGCGGTCGATGCGATTGAGCCGCTTTTAGGCAAGGAGCGAGATACAGGGCACATTACATTTCGCCTGAGCTTTGAAGCGATTGCTGAGCGCTTCGGTAGTGGGCTACAAGCGGAAATGCGCAACATGCCAATGGTGCTACTGGAAGTGCGCGACAATGGCACGGGCATTCCGCCCGAGTTACAATCGAGAATTTTTGAGCCATTTTTTACCACGAAGCCTGTGGGTCAAGGCACAGGCTTGGGCTTGCCGATGGTGTATGGTATTGTGGAAAATCATGGTGGGCATCTTTTCTTAGAGAGTGAAGTAGGGAAGGGCACATCATTTTTCCTATACTTCCCTGCAGTATGCAGTGCGATGAGTAGCACTCACACCAATTCGGATGAGCTTGAGAAGAAACTGAGTCTAACGGGTGCACACGTCTTGGTTATTGATGATGAAGCGATAGTGCGAGAAACCCTTGCAGAGTACCTAAGCGAGCTTGGCGCAACGGTCGAGGTAGCGGAAAGTGGTGAAAAAGGTCTTGAACGATTTTATGC
This sequence comes from Chloroherpetonaceae bacterium, assembly GCA_025056565.1. Lineage (NCBI taxonomy): Bacteria > Pseudomonadati > Chlorobiota > Chlorobiia > Chlorobiales > Chloroherpetonaceae > Chloroherpetonaceae bacterium. The sequence continues at coordinate 92,013 of JANWWA010000007.1, forward strand.
ATTGCCAAAAGAAAACTTGGTTGTGGTCTTGGATTTAAACCTGCCTGACATAAGCGGCGTGCAGGTCTTGGAGGCATTGCGCGCAGCAGAGTCGCGCGTAAAGGTCATCATTGGAACAGGCTATGCTGGAAATGGGCATGCTGAGGAGCTTCAAGCGTTGGGGGCAAAACAAATTCTCACTAAGCCCTATCGCTTAGAAGAAGTGGCGATGCAAATTGCTGAACTTGTTCCTCTCTCCTCTCGATTGGAAGGATGCGAACCGCAGAAGCGAGGGGAGTCAAGTAACAGTGTGCTTGAAAAAGAGCAAGAAAGTTTGTAGAATAGGTGCAGTTCTTTTTGAGTGCGGGCGTAACTCAATTGGCAGAGTGTCAGCTTCCCAAGCTGAAGGCTGCGGGTTCGAGTCCCGTCGCCCGCTCAAGTCCTCATTTCAGCATCGTGCAAGGCGCTCTCGAAATGGAGAGCGCGCTTGAGTTTCTCCACCACATTGAACACGATAGGGCAAATCGGATATTTCTCCATTACCGAGTGGAAGCGGTATTTGAAGTGCGGTCCTACAAGATTGGGAAAGGTTTGGCAGCTTTTCGGTCGATGGGCATAAATGCTGCAGAGGTTATCTGGCTGCAACATCGGACAAGGCGTAGACGCAAAATAGTAGGCTTCCTTGTAGGGCACAAGAAACTCAGCCTTGAAGGCTTCCACAGAGCGTCCTTTCTCTGCAGCAAGAGGCGGAAGTTCATTTTCGAGTGCTGCAGCATGAAAATGTCGGCAACAGTTGCCGCATGTAGTGCAGTCAATTTGAGGCTCAACTTCAGCATTCAGGGTCGTCACCAGCGCATCCAGTCTCTCAGAAGGAATGCGGCGTAAAAAGGTTTTGAAGCGCTGGTTTTCCTCAGTGTGCGTGCGAGCATATTCTGCAATTGCCTGCAAGTTGGTTTCAAGAGTTTTGCACATCGTGGAAAAGTTTGTGGAAAATGTTCCACGTGAAACATTCAGAGGCGGTCAAAAATTTTTCTGCTCTGGCAAGTGGTTAACGGGTAGGGTCGGCTTAACTGGAAATAATTGCTTCGGCTGCGTTTGAGTGCGAAAAGGAACAGGCTGATGAGAAAATGTTTCACGTGAAACATCTATAACCTTTAATTCGCCGTAACCATGACGGATTACGATGTCATTGTCGTTGGAGCGGGGCATGCAGGTTGCGAAGCGGTCTTAGCTGCCGCGAAGATGGGACAGCGCTGCCTGCTCATAACAATGGATTTAATGGCGATTGCGCGGATGTCCTGCAATCCTGCAATCGGTGGTGTGGCGAAAGGACAAATGGTGCGCGAGATTGATGCCTTAGGAGGAGCCATGGGGAAGGTCACGGACGCTGCGGGCATTCAATTTCGAATGCTGAACCGTAGCAAAGGGCCTGCCATGTTTTCGCCACGCGCCCAGTGCGACCGAGTGCAATACTCGATTGAGATGCGAAAGCTCATTGAAAAAGAGCCACTCATTGACTTGCGGCAAGATTCTGTGATAGGCGTGCGCGTCGAGCGCCGAAAAATCAAATCAGTCATCCTTCGTGGGGGACAGGAAATAACCGCCAAAGCCGTGGTGCTAACCAACGGCACATTTCTCAATGGCAAAATTCACATTGGGCTGAAAAACTATTCAGGCGGCCGCACGATGGCTGAACCAGCGGCAGTGGGTTTGACTGAATGCCTTGTTGAACTTGGTTTCACTGCGGGGCGTCTCAAAACTGGCACGCCCCCACGCATTGATGCGCGCAGCGTCGACTATAGCAAGGTAGAAATTCAACCGCCCGATGAAGTGATTGAGCCATTTTCTTTTGACACCGATGAGGTAGAATTTCAAAAGAAGCGTCAGCTCTCGTGCTTTATCACCTATACCAACGAGGAGACGCACCGCATTCTGGAGTCGGGCTTTGACCAATCACCAATGTTTCGTGGTCTCATTGAGGGTGTCGGTCCCAGATACTGCCCATCTATTGAAGACAAGGTGTGCCGCTTTCGTGACAAGGACCGGCATCAAATTTTTCTTGAGCCCGAAGGCTTCGAGACAAATGAGATGTATGTCAATGGGTTCTCTACCTCGCTGCCAGAGGAGATTCAGTTGCGCGGGCTGCGCACTATTGCAGGCTTGGAGAAGGTGAAAATGATTCGCCCGGGCTATGCGATTGAATACGATTACTTTCACCCACATCAATTGAAGCCAACATTGGAGACAAAACTTGTAGAAGGACTTTTCTTTGCAGGGCAGATTAACGGCACATCAGGCTATGAAGAAGCCGCAGCACAGGGACTTATTGCGGGCATCAATGCAGCGCTATATGCACGCGGCGAAGGTGAAACCTTTACGCTGCGGCGCGATGAAGCCTATATCGGTGTCCTCATTGATGACCTGATTACAAAGAGCACTGATGAACCTTACCGAATGTTCACCTCTCGAGCGGAGTATCGCATTCTTTTGCGGCAAGATAATGCAGACCGCCGCTTGCGTGAAAAGGGCTACAAGTTAGGCTTGGTCTCTGAGGAAAGTTATCAGAAGTTTCTGCGCAAAAAGCATGAGATTGAGGCGCTCTTACAACTTTTGCGTGAAGAAGTGGTAGAGGCAGCCTCTATCAATCCGGCGATTGAGCAGCTCGGCGGTTCGCCGTTTCGGAAAAACGAACGTGCTGCAGATGTGTTGCGTCGCCAAGAAATGACCTTTGCTAAGCTGATAGAAGTGCTGCCAGAGTTGCGACAGAAAGTTGAAGCGATTTCCACAAATCGGCGCGTCTATGAGCAGGTGGAGCTGGACATTAAGTATGAAGGTTATATTCGGCGCGAGCTGCAAAATGCGGAGAAGCTCTCTCGCCTCGAAAGCGTCCTGATTCCACCCAGTTATGACTTTGACCGCATCAAGGGGCTGTCCGCAGAAGGGCGAGAGAAGCTAAAGAAAGTGCGCCCCACTTCTTTGGGGCAAGCCTCACGCATCTCGGGCGTTACGCCAGCCGATGTGTCTATCCTGATGGTGCACTTAGGGCGATAAGGCTTTTGCACAAGTGTGCATAGCAAGGGTGGAAAGCATGTGAAAAAACCAGCTCATCGGCTGAAAAATGTTCCACGTGAAACATTTTTTGCAGCATGGTTTCTTGCAGGGTCAGTCACTTGTATCTTCTGCTTGTGGGATTAGCTCGCAGTGAAGCGAGAATAACGAGGATAAATCTTGTCCTTGCTGCGGGGGCCTAAGAGGTCAGAGAAAAGCCCAAAAACGCATTTGCTTTTCGCAGAGTGGGCGCCGCATTGTAAATTCCGGTTGTTCTTAAAATGCTTGCAAACCAACCACGCTAAGCTATGTCTGAGACATCTGTAGCCGCTTTCGTTGCAGCGGATGCGCAGCAGTCGCTGGCGCAGAGTTTTTTATCCAATGAACTGCTTTATGGCAAAGACCGTGAAGCAGGTCTTATTGCTGTGCATCAAATTTCAGATACTCAAGTGCGGCTCTACAAGCGGGAAAACGGGCAGCTTACTTACCGTGATGAACCGTTCTATCCCTTCTTCTTTATTTCAAATCCTGGGCTTCTGAGCGGCTACAAAGCTGAAGTGGGCGGCGGATTCTGGCTGAAGGAATTGGAAGGCAGTAACTACTACAAGCACTTAGCCATCTTCAAGAGCTGGAAAGACTACCGTGCCGCATTGGACTTTGCGGCAGACGCAAAGCGAAAGCTCTCAACAGGTGAGAGCCACCTTACAACCGATGAAGAGGGAGACTGGCGCATAGATGAGATTTACGCCAAAGGCGATGCAGCCTCCCAGTATCTGTTTCACACGGGTAAAACGCTCTTCAAGGGAATGACCTTTCAGGACCTGCGCCGAATGCAACTGGACATTGAGACCTACTACGACAAAGAGTCGCAGCAGCTTTCAGGTTTGCAAATTGGGCGCGATAAAATCATCATCATTTCTCTTGCTGACTCTACAGGCTGGGAGGAAGTCTTGCATATCAAGCAATACTCAGAAAAAGAAATGCTGGAGCGCCTCGTGGAGATTATCCGAGAGCGAGACCCCGATGTCATCGAAGGGCACAACATTTTTAGCTTCGACCTGCCTTACATTCAGCGCCGCTGCGACCTATACGGTATAAAGTTTGCAGTCGGGCGCGATGGCTCAACGCCGCGCAGCTACCCTGCAAGCATTCGCTTTGCGGAGCGCACCGTAGAGTATCCCTACTGTGAGATTGCTGGACGGCACGTGGTCGACACCTATTTTCTTGTGCAGTGGTTCGATATTGCAAAGCGCGCAATGCCGAGTTACAGTCTCAAAGAATGCGCAAAGTATTTCGGCTTTGCGACTGAAGGTCGCACCTACATTGAGCACAAGGACATTGCGGAAACATGGGACAAGGCGCCTGAAAAACTGCTCGCATATGCTTTAGATGATGTGCGAGAGACGCGCAAGCTCTCGGAGTTGCTATCAGGCAGCAACTTTTATATGACCCAGATGATGCCGTTCAGCTACGCACAAGTCTCACGAATGGGGCCAGCAGCGAAAATTGAAGCGCTTTTCGTGCGAGAGTATTTGCGCCATAAGCACTCCATTCCACGCCCGCAGCAAGGTCAGCAGGAGAGCGGTGGCTTTACAGAAGTCTTTCTCAAAGGCATCTTAGGCCCGATTGTGTATGCCGATGTGGAGTCGCTTTACCCGAGCATTATGCTAACCTACAACATTTGCCCTGCAACCGATGAACGACGGCTATTTCCGAGAATTCTGGCTGACCTCAAGAACCTCCGCCTTGCTGCCAAAGCACGAATGAAAGAAGCAAAGAAAGAAGGCGACACCATTACGGCTGACCTCTACGATGCCATGCAAAATTCGTTCAAGATACTAATCAACGCGATGTATGGCTACTTGGGCTTTCGCGCTGGTATCTTCAACGACTACAGTGAAGCCGACCGCGTAACGACCACAGGGCAAATGATTGCGAAGAAAATGATTGCTGAGTTCGAGAAGCGCGGTTGCCGCATCGTGGAAGTGGATACAGATGGGATTTACTTCATTCCGCCGCCTGAGGTGCAAACCGAAGAACAAGAAGCGGCACTGGTAAAAGCGGTCTCTGCCACGATGCCCGAGGGCATCTCAATTGCTTACGATGGTCGCTTCAAGAAAATGATTTCATATATGAAAAAGAATTACCTCCTGCAGGGCTATGACGGAAAAATCAAAATCAAAGGCTCCTCACTTGTCAGTCGCAGCGCAGAAAAGTTTGGGCGCGATTTTGTCCGAAAAGGCTTCGAGTGCTTGCTGAATGAAGACATCGCTGGCTTGCATCGACTCTATGTGGAAACACGTGAGCGCATTTTGAGCAAATCAATGCATGTTTCAGAATTCAGTCGCACCGAAACCTTGAAAAGTAGCCTCGAGGAGTATAAAGAAGAAGTAAAGGCGGGTAGACGCAACAAAGCCATTACCTACGAGATTGCAATCAAGAAGAAATTGCAAGTGAGCAAAGGCGACCGCATTACTTACTATGTAACTGGCTCAGGGCTGACTGGAAACTATGCAGAGCGGGGCAAGCTGGCAAGCGACTGGGATCCAGAGAAACCCGACCAGAATGTCGACTTTTACCTCAAGCGCCTTGATGAGTTTGCTGAAAAGTTTCGGGAGTTTTTTAAGCCCAGCGATTTCAGCAAAATTTTTACAGTTGATGAGTTGTTCGGCTTCTCGCCAGAAGGGATTGAGCTTATCAAGGAAATTCATCACCGTGACACAGCAGAGCTGGAAGATGAAGTGCCCTTCTAAAACGGTGATGCAAAGGCACGCAGCTGAATGTCCGCATCACGAGAATCTTGTCAGACCTGCCTTAGCACTCGACTTATCAAAGTGACTGCCAAGACCAGTGAGTATTGCCTCGTTGAAATGGCAGGGCAGCGTCGCTTAGGCAGTGTGCCCAACGATATGAATATTGGTGGCGACGAATACCTCGAGTTTCAATACTGCTTAGACTGCGGACAAGTGCAGGGCCGTTTTCCACTACCTACAACAGAACTGGAACGGCAACTGGAATCCGCACGCCGCTAAAGTTCGCCCTCTAAGACTTCCCAAGTATGGTCAGCTAACAGTCGCACCTTTGCAACAAACTCTAGCGACCGCTGGCTACGTCCCCACTCTGATGGGGCAATCAACGAAAGCACATCTTCGCCGTCGGGACGGCGATAGAGATAATACGTGTGTGAAATAAGTGGCTCGAAAGACATCTTTGCCGCATAAATGCGCTCTGAGATTTCTACGCGTCTTTTGATTGCTTGCACTTGCTCAGCAAGGAGTGCCATCTGCTCATAAATTTGCGCAATTTGCATCTCCGTTTGCTGGCGCATAGCCATGACTGCCCGACCTTTAAGCTTGCCCATATCCTCAGGCTTAATCACTGCGCTGCCGACTGTATGAGCAAACGGTAATAAGCCAGGCGAATCAGCCGTTTTCGTCTTCATCTTCTCCAAATCAAGCTTGGAGAGATCGATTTCTTTCCCGTGCATATCAGCCTTGTTTGGTTTAACTCCGTAGAAAACTGCAATTTCCGAAAAAACATTTATGTATTCTGGGGTGTTAGAAATTTCAAAACAACATAGCGTTGCCTGCTGCAAGGCAATGTAGCCCTAACTTTGCAAAGTTTCTAACTCTCTTGAGCGCAATGCAAGTGATTGATATTCAGCCAACCCCTAACCCAAACGCAATGAAATTTGTTGTAAATGGGGTTTTTCCACCCGGCTCTCACGCCTTTATGTCAGCTGCGGAAGCAGAAAAAGACCCACTGGCGAAAGAAATCTTTGCACTGAGCGGCGTGACATCTGTATTCTATATGAATAACTTTCTTACTGTGAGCAAAGCGCCGAATGCGGCTTGGGACGAAATACGCGAAGGCGTCGTCGCAGCATTAGCAAAGCATGGATTCAGGGCGACCTAAACTGAGCCTTCTAACTTACCCTAGACTGAAAGAAGCAAGTTGGGAAAAGTTGCTCCGTCTCAATAGCGAGCAGCGAAAGCCTAATACCGCCAGCTTTTAAGGTCAGCACCGGGCGGCGCAGTCTTTTCGATGCGCTCGAGAATTTTTTGCACATACATCGTATGATAGCGCAGGCGCGTAATATAGTTCGGGAGTGTGGGGTCACCATTCCAACAATGCTCGAAGCGGTCGCCGTATTTTACTTCAGCTTCGGCTTTTGGATTGTCTAAACTCTTTAGCGTCTCCTCCATCAGATACACAGCGTTGTTAAGGTAGTAGTTGTCCATATCGCCACAGTAAATGTGAATCTTGCCTTTAAGCTTATGACCGATTTTGGGCCAGTCACGCTTAATGATATGCTGCAAGTCGTAGTGCTCTCGCCAGTATTCAGCAACGGAATGATCTATCTCGCCAGTGAGCTTATTCCAGATGCGCTTCGGGTAGCCATCTTCACCTGGAGGAGAAAAGACAGCTTCCCAGATGTCCCACTGGTCACCAGAGCGTGACTTTGTGCCTAAGACCAGTTCTTTGATGTTCATATCTTCAAGCAGCGCGCTAATGTGCCCCAAGTAATCTCGTTTGCCTGGGCGGGGTGTGCGCCGAAAAGGGCCTTCTTGATAGTAAGCATTTTTGTCCTTGTAGATATTGACCACAGTATAAGCGCGAAAATCAACAGGGTCAGGGCATGCGGCAAAGCAGCCGTTGTATTCATCAGGATAGAAGATTTGTGCAGCCAGTGCTTCCCAGCCGCCTGTAGAGCCGCCGTAAAGAAAGCGTGCCCAGCCTTCGCCGATACCACGAAATTGCTTTTCGATGTAGGGAATAAGCTCGTAGGTAATGGCGTCGCCATATGGGCCTAAGTTGGCGGAGTTAACGGCGTAGGAATCATCATAGTAAGGGTTCGGATGCTGAATTTCGACGATAAGAAAGCGCGGAAAATTTTTGCTGGTCCAAATCTTGTAAAAATTATAGGCTTCCTCAGCTTGAATTTTCTTGTAGCCATAGATTTTGAAGCGCTCGTTGTAGTCGCTGGTGTCCATATCGGCGGGGGGCGGTGTCTCGCTAAAGCCGGAAAAATCTCGTGAAAAATGTCCGTGAAAGATGCAAAGCGGGTAGCGTGCTTCAGGATGTTCATCAAAACCTTCTGGCAGGAGCACATGAGCGCCCAAATACATCGGGCGACCCCAGAATTCAGTAAGTAGCTTGCTTTGAATTTTAATGTGCTTGATATATTTGGTGTCCTTCGGCTCAGGAATCGGTGGATTTTTCTTGGTGAGCTGGATACGGAGCACCGCGTTTTTCTTAGGGTCAATCGTCATTGTAAGCACCTCGCTAACGAGGTTGCCGGGCGCAATGCGAAAGTTTTGCCCTTCGCCGCGATCCATTGGTAGCTTGAGCACGCGTCCATCTTTGAGCCTGAAGGTTTCGTAGCGGTGCAGCAGGGCTTGCACAAAGTATTTGCCTGCTTTAAGGTCGCGCAGACTGCGAATCGGATAGCCTAAAACACTGGCGTCAATGAAAGCAGGTTTATCAGGCTGCCAGTTCTCAACGTCAATGCCAAAGACCTGAGCAGTCGTGAATTCATCACGGATCTGATAGCGTGGCTCGCTGGTGCTGTCAGTAGAAATCATTAAAAGCAGGCGACCGTCGAGGCTACTGGACTCGAGGCTCTTTGGGAAAGAAATTGAGAATTTGATTTGCGCCTGAAGTGATAGGCAGAAAGCACTAAGCAGAACAAGAAGTCCAGAAAATCGCATCTTGGTGTTGCGGTTTTGCGAAGTGAGTACGTTAAAAATGCTACGGTTATTTGTAGCAGCAAGTTCGTTGTCGGAATTTAGTTAAAACCATCGGAATCACTTGCGCTTTTTTCTCTACATTGCTGCGTGGCTATATGGCTTAACAGTCAGCGTACGGAATTGGCTCTTCGACAGAGGCATACTGTGCGCTGCGCCGTCTGCAATCCCTGTTATCTCCGTAGGCAATCTCACGGTAGGTGGAGTGGGCAAAACGCCCACAGTGGATTGGATTGTCAAATTCTACCAGCGTGAAGGCAAGCGCGTGGCAGTAGTGTCACGCGGCTACAAGCGCAAGACTAAAGGCGTGGTCTTGGTCGGTGATGGGGAACTGGTGCGCGTCAGTGCCGATGAAGCGGGTGATGAACCCTTGATGCTGGCACGTCGAAATCCGACGGCAATTGTCGTGGTAGCCGAAAAGCGTCTCGAGGCTATAAAGTTTATTGAGCAGCACTTCCAAAATCGCTTGCCAGATGTCGTCGTGCTGGATGATGGGTTTCAGCATCGGTGGCTACGGCGCACGCTCGATATAGTCGTGATTCACGCTGAGCAGAATGTGTTTAAGGACTCGCTCCTGCCACTGGGCAGATTGCGTGAGCCGACACAAAGCCTTGCACGTGCACAGCTCATCTTGCTCTCGAAGGTAACGAAGTATCTTGACCTGCAGCCTTTGCTCAAAGGATTAGAGCCATTTCAAAAGCCGATTGTGCATTCCAGCGTAAAAATCGTGGGATTGCGCAGTTTCTTTTCATCTGAACTAGTGCCACTGGGCACGCAGCCTTTTCTTTACACTTGGGCATTTGCGTTTTCAGGTATCGGCGACCCCAAAAACTTTATGGAAACTTTGCAGTATGCGGGACTGATTGTGGAACACGCTAAGCACTTCCCTGACCATCACGACTACACTGAAGCTGATATTGACTTTATTCTGAGCGAGACAGTGCGACACGGCTCCAACATTATCGTTACAACGGAAAAAGACTTCTATCGGCTCAAGGCGAAGGACAAACTCTTTGAGCGACTAAGGCAGGCTCCCTGTTTTTACCTTGAAATTGAGTTCGAGATGAAACAGGGCTGTGATAAATTGGAGGCACTGCTGCGGGCTGCAGCACAAGCAAAGCACATAGGAACGAATTGAGCAAAAAAAGCAAAGTCTCGCCGCTGCTCTCCCTCGAAGAGAGAGTTTGTTGTATTCTACCACACCTCGGCCTTAAGACTTTGAAGAATGCTCTCCTTTGGTCCAGTCTTTGCGATTATTAGCGATTGACGCTCTTCTTGATTTTGAGCACGAAAACGTTTTGCATTAAATTTGCATTCTGACAGCCGACCGACGGGTCGGTCGGCTTTACAACCTGAAACAGCGGAAGTCAGATTCGCTATTCTCCTTGATGGAAACGACATCATTAGCCTTGTTACATCAAGCAGAAAATGCTTGCCTTGAATTCTTTTGCTGGACAAGCACGAAAGGTGCTCACCCACCGATGGAATTAGCAGTGGAGATGACGCTTTTCTGCAGCTCAAAACAGACAAACCTCTCAAACAAGGTTTTCTCAACCCATCAAACAAGAAGTCAAAATGAAGAAAGCGTATCTCATCATTTTGTTTCTTGGCGTTAGCATTTGCACATATGCGCAGACAGCCACGCTCAAAGGCAAAGTCACGACCTTCGATGGTGATGTTGCTGCTGGCGTTTCCGTGTTCATCAAGGACACGAAGATTGGAACAGTTACGAAAGCCGATGGCTCATATCGTTTGGAGAAACTTCCAGCAGGCACGCAGACCATTGTTGTCTCTGGCGTAGGCTACAAGCGCACCGAGCGCACGGTTGAGCTTTTGCCAGATGAAGAAACCATTGCAGATTTTGTGCTTGAAGTCGAGCCTGTCAAGGCGCAAGACATCGTGGTCTATGGAGCATCACGCCGCAGACAAAAACTTACCGAAGCACCTGCCGCTGTGACGGTTATCACTCCAACAGAGTTGGAGCGTGGTTCGAATCACGGTCAATTGGGAAAAATCTTGGAGCATCATCAAGGCATTGATGTGGTGCAATCAGGTGCAAACGATTTTAACATCAATGCGCGCGGCTTCAACAACTCCATCAATCGTCGCGTCTTGGTCTTGATTGACGGGCGCGACCCCTCAACGCCTCTGCTAAACTTGCAAGAGTGGAACTCACTTGCCACGACCGTTTCCGATGTGCAACAAATTGAGGTCGTGCGCGGCCCAGGCTCTGCACTTTTCGGCACAAACGCCTACAACGGCGTGATTAACATCACCACCTACGCCCCGCGTGATGTGCTTGGCACACGAGCCGCCTTCACCTTCGGCGAGTGGAACACATATCGTGGCGAGTTCCGGCATGCGCAAGCCTTCGGCAACTTTGCCTTCAAAATCAACGGCGGCTTTGCAAGGATGCGAAATATTACGCTCGTCTCGCGTGACACCACAAGGGGTGGATACTTGGAATATCCTGGACTTGACATTGACCGCCGTCCGCTCGAGGATGACTGGCTTAACACCTTCAACAACATTCTTACCATTCGCGGTGATTACGATTTCAATACCGATGAACGGCTCACGCTCGAAGGCGGCATTTCCAACAGCGGCAATGAGGTGTATGTGAACAACATTGGTCGCATTCTGATCCCTCTCGTCAACAAGCCGTTCGTTCGCCTTGCTTACAATTCGCCTCACTTGAACTTTCAATCCGTTTGGAACCGACGCTTTACGCCATTTCCGCAGCCCGTCTTGAACACGCCTGCTGCAAACTCCGCCGAAGATTCCGACGACATCACAACGGAATTGCAAGTCAACGGTCTTTTCTTCGAGAATCGCTTGCGTGCCATTGCAGGCATCTCACATCAGTGGCAACGCATTGAGACAGCCGTTTCAGGCGCGCAGCCCCTGCTTAGTGCAAATTCGCTCACGCGCAACAACTTGCACAACACCTTCACAGGCATTTATGGACAACTTGAATACAATCTCCTCCCGAATCTTCAACTCGTAGGTGCAACACGCGTGGATTTTTCAACCTTGATTGAAACGAAGGTTTCACCGAAAGCTGCTATTGTGTATTCGCCGTTTGAAAACCACACATTCCGTTTCACTATCAATCAGGCGTTTTTGCGCCCGAGTTATCCTGATTTTTATCGACGCTCGCAACTTGGCGCGCCAATTAACCTTGCTTCGACGGTGCGCGCTATCAACGATTCGTTGCGACTTCTTGGCGTGAGCGATACGCTGACATTCTCGCATCTCGATCGCTTCTCGCTTGGCAATCCGAACATTCGTCCCGAAGAGGCCTTGTCGTTTGAAATTGGTTACAGAGGCGTCATTTCGCGCTCGCTTTTCGTTACGATCGATGCATATCTGAACCGCCGGAGAAATTTCATCTCGTCGCCGCTCAGCGTCAATGCACCGCTGGTGTTCGAGCCGTATCGCTACACGAGTGCTACGCCTGAAATCAACGCATATGTGAATCGTCGCCTGGCGGAAGGGATTCGTGCTGCAAGGATTAATCCTGTTGAACTCGTCATTGCGGAAAATCGCCCAGTGCTCGCCCAAACAGTGGCTAATGTTGGCTTGATTGAAGAGATTGGCCTAGAAATCGGCGTAAATTATTACGTAACGGATAACCTTCTGCTTATGGCGAACTATGCGTATCTGGATGCAAAAGTTTTGGAGAATGCTGTGCCGACACAGCCGATTTTCCCGAACACGTCGCCACACCGTTTCAATGTAGGCGTGTCTTACAACGTGCCGAACAAGTTCGATGTCTCAGCAAATCTTCGCTATGTCGAGAGCTTTCCATGGCTTGCGGGTGTGCAACAAGGCTTCGTGCCTGCCTACGCCGTGCTAAACTTGAACGGCAGCTATCATGTGACACGAAATTGGCGCATCGGCTTCAATGTCTTCAACGCCCTTGACCGCCGTCATTACCAAATTTTCGGCGGAACAATTTTGCGCCGGCAAGCTACTGTTACAACGAGCGTTAACTTTTAATCGATGAAACGAGAAACCAACGCCGCTGCTCTTTCAGATTCCTTGCTTGCTCGGAACGACAGAGCGGTGGCTCAGAATGAAAACGAATTCAAAACTTTCATCAGATTCGCAATGCGTCCGCTCCTTTTGTCGCTTTCAGCGGTTTACTTGACCTATATGCTGGACTATCTGATAATGCCCGCTTTGACGCAAGCATTTGTGAAGGCATTTGATTCTTCGGCAAGAGAATTAGGCGCATTGGTCTCATCTTATAGTTTGAGCGCAAGCGTGTTTGGACTGCTGGGCGCAATGTTTCTGGATCGATTTAATCGCAAGGTGGCGTTGCTTGTGCTTTACGGCGGGTTTGTGTTCTCGCTTCTCTTGTGCGCTCTTGCGCCGTCAGCGACGTATCTGATTGTGGCGCGAGCGATTGCAGGCGCATTTGGCGGTTTGATGGTGGCGACGATTTTTTCCATCATCGGCGACCACATTGCACCTGAACATCAAGGCGTCGCTTTCGGAACGGTGTTAAGTTCGTTTGCAATTGCAGCGCTGGTTGGCGTTCCGTTAGGACTGCTTCTTGCGGAGCGATTCGGTTGGAACACGACTTTCTTTCTCAATGTGCTTTTGAGTTTTCTTGTTTGGGTCTGGCTTTTGATTCAATTGCCACCGATGAACGCACATCTTTCGCAGAACAGTTCGAGACGAGCGTTTTCGCAAGCGGTCGCCATTCTCTCGTCGCGAAGCAACCTTGCGGCGTTTCTCGTCAGCGCGCTCATTGCTATGGCAAGTTACGCCGTGATTCCGTTCATCAATCCATTTCTTGCTGCCAATCGCGGACTTTCGGACTCGGAGATTCGTTGGCTTTACACAGCAGGCGGCGTAGCAACGCTTTTTGTGTCGTATCCCACAGGTTGGCTTTCAGATCGCTTTGGCAGGTTTCGGCTTTTCGTTGCCATCAGTTTCACGCTTGTTCCGCTGACGCTTCTGTTTGCGACCATGCCGACAAGCTCTTATGCGCTCATTGCGTTGATTTTTGTTCTTTTTATGTCGCTCTCACGGGCGCGGCGCATTCCTGCACTCGCATTGATTACGTCGAGCGTTTCGCCAGAAGTTCGCGCGGGATTTATGAGCGTCAATGCAGCATTTGAGCAGTTTTTTTCGGGTGTGTCCGCCTCCGTTGCAAGTTTGCTCGTGATGCGATTGCCGTCGGGAGAAATTGAAGGTTTTTTGTCGGCGGGCGTTTTGTCAGCAAGTGTTGCGTTAATAGCAGCGTTTTGTTTGCGCTTCGTCAAAGAGCCTTGCGAGGACAGCATGGCCCAAACCTTGCCGCAAAGCGTGTTGAGCAACGGAACATTTGAGGAGTGAGGAATTCAATGCTGCTATCAGATTTGCTTTGGTATTCCGTAGATACAGCATTGACTTATTTTGAGAGCTTGCGAAACAAAGCACCTGCAAGGTAAGTGTTTTTGTCCTTGATGCGCTCGTAGCAAAGCCGCACTGAATCACGCTCACCTAATTCGTAGTAACAGATGCCAAGGCTGTAGTGAGCGTCCACATCCATTGAATCAATAGCGAGGGCTTTCTTGTATGCATCGCGAGCCTCTTCAAACTTCTTCATTTTGACATAAGCGTTGCCAATGTTGCGATAGGCATCGCGGCTGTTGGGCTTCAAGGCTGCAATTTTCTTAAATGCATCAACTGCATCACTGTATCGCTCAAGCTGAAAAGCCATAATGCCAAGAAGCGAGAGCGTAGCCGTGTCGGTCGGATTCAACTCTACAGCTTTTTGGTACGCAGGAATTGCTTTGTCGTATTCACCGAGCGACGCATATGCAGCGCCGAGCCGTAGGAAGATTTTAGGGTTGTTTGGTGCGTATTTAACAGCTTCTTGCAAGTTTTGAATGTCCTCGCGCGCCTTTGCCTTAGGGTCGTTGCAGGCACTGGCTGCAAGCAGCATCGCAAGGGCAAAAAGCAAGGTGCAAGTCTCTTTCATACTCTTAGAGCAGTCTTGCGAGTTGTTCAGCTAAGGGACTTTGCAAAGCTTGAAGCACGCGATATTGCTCACGCACGCCCTTCTGGTTGCCAATGCGGTAGTAAAGAAAACCTAAGGCAAGATGCACTTCCTCGTAATCTGGCTTCAAGTCGAGCGCTGTCTCAAAAGCTTTGATGGCTTCTTCGTTTTTGCCTGCATCATCGAGCGCATTGCCTAAATAGAAGTGAATTTCTGCAGATTGGGGGGATAGAGCTGCCGCTTTGGACAAAGCCTCCACTGCAGAAACGATTTCACCCCGCTGCAACTCCACAAGGCCTAAGCCCACCAGTGCTTCAATGTAATTGGGATTGCAGGTTAGTGCAGCGTGGTATGCTTTAGCGGCTTCAGCAAAGCGACCGCGTAAAGCGAGCACTTCCGCCAGAGCAAAATGTGCAACTGCATTTTGTGGTTCAGCTATGCAGCGCTGTTCTAAGGCAGCCAGCTCAAATGTTTCTTTCTCCGATTCCTCGATGGCGCGACGCAATGCATCATCATACTGCATATCGCCAAATGTTCGACAGTTGATAAATTAGTGCCACTCTGCATTGAAGAAAAGTTCTTTTAGATGCTGACGGGCATTCTTAAGATGCATTTCAATTTCGTGCTTGTCCAGATGTCGCTCAATTGAGATTTCATCAATGCTTTTGCGCCGCAGTTCATAGAGCGTAATTATGTCGCGCTCTATGCGAGGGAGTTTTTCAATGCAGTAGAGCAAACGCTCATGGTCTGTTTTGGGTGCCATCTTTTGCGCAGCGGGCTTTTCCGGAAGTGGTTTGACAGTGCCATAGCGCTTAGCAGCCATTGGTGGCACTCTACGCTGAGAGGTCTCATTTGACTTCACCACGAATTCATCAGTTTCTGGTAAAGAGTCTGCATTTGTGCCGATGGCAACCTTATCGCCTAACTGATTACGCTCAGGTGGCAGCTTCGATAGGTCAATCGTGATAGGCTTTTGTTTTTCTCGGAGAAGCGTCTGGGGGTCTAAGTTGATTTTCTCTGTAAGCCGTAGGTCGTGCAGGTGAGCAGGTTCCGGTTTGCGTGTATCGACCTCGCCAAAGAGCGCCATGAATTCATCATATTTTAGGCCGCGCGCTTCACAGTATGGAATTTCACGATTCCAGATGCGCTGACAAAGGTCTTCAAATCGCTCGGCTATCTCAGGTAAGCGAATTGCAACCTCGAAGGAGTCAGCAAGGTCGCGTGCGGCTGAACTATAAGGCAGTTTCATTAGGATATTGATACCAGCTTCTTTGGCATACCGCTCGGCAATACCGCTGCCATCATCGCGGTTGATGATAAGACCCAACAGGCGGGAACTGCCGCCAACGGTCTTGAAGTAGTTATTAGCAATGCAGATGTTGTTCGCCGCAAAAATGGATTGGCGGTCGTTGGAGACAACCAAAATTACTTCTTCGCTCAGCGAGCGTGCCAGTGGAGTGGCAAATCCGCCGCAGACGACGTCGCCGAGAAAATCCATCAAGATGATATCCAAGTCCCACTGGAAAAGTCCCAGTCGCTCCAGCACATCAAAGCCTGAGATAATGCCACGCCCGCCACAACCGCGCCCAACCTCCGGCCCTCCGATTTCAATGCCAAACACAGGCTGTGCAATGCCGTCGAGTTGGCGCTTAAAAACAATGTCCTCAATTTGCACCTTCTCGTGCGTCTCAGTTTTCTTGCCAAAGACTTCGGTAACCGTAGGCAGTGAAATGCCGCCAAAGAGAGAAGTCGTAGAGTCGTGTTTAGGGTCGCAGCCAATTTGCAGCGCGCGTTTGTTCATTTTTGCAAAGGTGGCAGTAAGATTGGTGGTAATAAAACTCTTTCCAATTCCACCTTTGCCATAAATCGCAATCGTCCGTGCAGGCATTGTATCCTCCTTTTTCAATAAATGTGCGTGAAGAGACTGCTCTAAACTTAGTGCACGTTCAAGAATGGTGCAAACTCAGGCGCGTATTTAGCGGGCACAAATTCAATGATTTGGTAAGTTGCCACACCACTCGTGATGTATGGGTCTTGCTGCAAAATTGCCTCCAAGCGTTCGCGTAGCGTTAGGTGCGAAATAAGCACGCCACCCACAGGCGGATTTTGACGACCCGATACGACAAAATTGCCCGCAGCATACTCCTTGTCTAAAAAGGCCAAGTGGGCTGCACGATGCTCATTGACTTCCTCCAGTGGCTTGGTATAAGTGTAAAGCACCACAAACATTTTTACTCAGGCTTCCAAGAAAGTACCATTTTGAGACAATTGTTATCGAACAAAGCGGTTTCATAAGCTTCAGCTAAGCCATTCCAAGCAGAGCTGTAATGCGTAAAGATGCGCTTGGCATCAATTTCGCCCGATGCAAGAATTGAGAGCGTGCGCTCTAAATCGCCCAGTGCCCATTGCTTAGCAGGCAGAATTTTGATTTCCTTCATAAAGGCAAAGTGATACGCAAGGTCAATGCGCTCGTAGTAACCGCCAAGCACCAGCACGCCATTCATTTTGAGAAACCGTAAGCTCTCCTCAATGGCGCGCATGACGCCCGTGCAATCAATAAGCGCATCAAACTCGGCATGACCTAATGCGCTCTCGAGAGCCGTTTGCGTCACATTGACACGCACATCAGCTGTAGATTTGGAGAGCCGAAAATCACTTAGGTCAGTAGCAACAGTGTAAGCAGCATGGAAATGCCGTGCAAAGTCCACCACCAGCAGCCCCACTGCACCTTGACCCAAGACCAGAATGCGCTTGTCTGTAACATGAGCCAAGTCAACGATGTGTAGGGCAGTGGCGGCAAGTGGGAGCGCAAGACCGAGCGACACATCGCTCAGCACATCTAAGCGCGTAACTTTATGATATGGGGAGACGATATACTGCGATGCGCCGCCGAATGCGGCATTAACATCTGTGTAACCAAACGACCCTGAAACATAGACAAACTTACCCAAGTATCCATCAGGCACATCACTGCCGACTTCAATGACCTTTCCAACGGTTTCGTAGCCAGGGATAACGGGGTATTGCGTCATTTGCATTTTCGGCAAGCGACCAGTGTAAAGCATTTTCTCCGTCCCTGCGCTTACCGATGTCCAAAATGTCTCCACGAGCACATCGCTGGGCTCGAGTGCACGCAGCGTAACCTCCCGCATCTCGAGCTGCTCTGGTGCCGTGAAAACCACTGCCATTGACTTCATAGTATTCTCCTTTCTACGACCACTACAAAAGAACATGGCTGCACTGCAACCACAGCTTGCCGAACAGTGGGTGCAGGATAGCCTGTCGCTTCAACTAAATCAACCCTTGAGCCTTCAGGCGCTTTTCATTGCGCTTTTCCAGCCAAACACGCACCAAATACTGCGCCGCATTAACCACATAGCTGAAATACGCTGCAAAAGCACACCAAATCAACACCTCTGTCGAGGCATTGAAATAGGCTAATACAAAGTATGAAAAATGCACAATGATGGCAATCGTGCTGCCAACATCTTCCCAGAAAAACTCAGGCGAGTAAATCCACATTCCAAAGACTTCCTTTTCCCAAACTGCACCTGTAGCAAACAGTAAAACTAAGAACAGCGTCTTCACGAAAACAGCAAGCGTAACCAGCGAAAAATTGTGAATCGTGCCATTGTAGTAAAGAAAGGTAATGATGACACCCACGAGAAACACCACAAACTGAATGGGGGCTAAGGTAAACTGCACTTTCGTCCAGATAGACGAATTGCGGATGCGAAGTTGCTCTGGCGTATAGCGAGGCATACTCCAATGTGTTCCTTTCTCTTGAGTGCTAAGGTCAAATGTAGCATAATTCACCCCGACTTGCAACAATTAACAAGTAGGGTTGCAAGAAGCGGACACACGGCGACGCAAGCCGGAGCGATTCTGCAGCGTCAAACAGTGTTAAGGTTAGAGCAGAATCGCTCATAAAATACTACGGGGCAGTTAAGTTCGAACAGTGAAAGTAGCTCAGGCAGTTATGGCAAAGTCGTAGAGTGGGAACTTTGCCGTCAGCTCTCTGACCTCTTGACGCACGTCTATGCACACTTGTTCGATGTGCGCAGAATGAGCATTTGAAATCACGCGGTCAATAAGTTCTGCAACATAGATGAACTCTTGTTCTCTAAATCCGCGTGTGGTCATTGCAGGGGTGCCAATGCGAATGCCACTAGTGATAAAGGCACTCTTGTCGTCGAAGGGCACCATATTCTTGTTAAGTGTGATGCCGGCTTTATGCAAAAGGTGTTCAGCTTCTTTGCCACTAATGTGCTTGTGTCGCAAGTCAATGAGCATAAGGTGGTTGTCTGTGCCACCCGAGATGATGTGGTAGCCAAGCGACAGGAATTTTTCTGCCATTGCGCGAGCGTTGCGCTGCACTTGCATCGTGTAGTCTTTGTATTCAGGTCTAAGGGCTTCGCCGAAGGCTACAGCCTTTGCCGCAATGATATGCATGAGTGGTCCGCCCTGCACGCCGGGCATCACTTCCGTATCTAAAACTTCAGACATCATTTTGAGGCGTTCACCGGTTTTGGTCTTAACCTTGATGCCGAAGGGGTTTTCAAAATCTTGTCCCATTAGAATCATTCCGCCGCGCGGCCCGCGCAAGGTTTTATGGGTGGTGGTGGTAACGAAGTGGCAATAAGGCAGTGGGTTGTTTAGCAGTCCTGTCGCAATCAGTCCAGCGGGGTGGGCGATGTCTGCAAGCAAAAATGCGCCAACGGAGTCAGCAATTTCGCGGAAGGCTTTGTAGTCCCAGTCACGGGAATACGCACTGGCGCCGCAGATGATAAGCTTTGGCTTCACTTCTTTGGCTTTGGCAGCGACTTTATCCATATCAATTCGTCCTGTCTCTTTCTCCACGCCATAGAAATGCGCTTCATAGAGCTTGCCAGAGAAATTAACTGGAGAGCCGTGCGTGAGATGGCCACCGTGTGCTAAGTCGAAGCCTAAGATGCGGTCGCCGGGTTTTAGCACCGCAAAGAAGACCGCCATGTTGGCGTTTGAGCCTGAGTGCGGTTGCACATTTGCATATTCTGCGCCGAAGAGTTTCTTGGCGCGCTCACGAGCCAGATTTTCAGCAATATCTACAAACTCGCAACCGCCGTAGTAGCGCTTGCCCGGGTAGCCTTCGGCATACTTGTTGGTCATCACCGAGCCAGCTGCTTCCAACACGGCACGACTGGCAAAGTTTTCAGACGCAATGAGCTCAATTGTTTCGGTTTGTCGTTCCAATTCACCTTGAAGAGCGGCGAAAATTTCGGGGTCAGTAGTGCGAAGTGTCTCTAACATTTGCTTAGCTTGGTTGAAAATTCAAAAGATTGGGCGAAGATACGGCATCGCAAGCCGTTTTACAACTCTTTAGCAGCGCTGCAATTTTTGCTACATTTCAGGCAAACGTCTGTTCCAATGCAGCACGAGCGCATTCCAACTATCATCATCACAGGCTTTTTGGGCAGTGGCAAAACCACGCTCATCAAACATTTACTAAACACATCGTTAAAAGACCGCAAGGTCGCTCTGATTGAAAACGAGATTGGTGAAGTCAGTGTCGACACCACCATTCTCAAAACGCAAAACGTAGAGATTTCAGAGCTGACAGCGGGCTGTATGTGCTGCACCATCTCGGGCGATTTTTCCAATGCCGTTACCGATATTCTTAGTGGGGTAACGCCTGATGTGCTGCTCATTGAGACTACTGGCATTGCAAACCCAATTTCCATTTTTATGATGCTGGCTAATGACCAGCGACTTATCTTGGATACCATCATCACGGTTGCTGATGCCGAGCGCTTAGAGGATAACTTGGCAGAAAATCTGGTGGCAGAAATCCAGCTGACGATTAGTGACCTTGTAGTGCTGAACAAGACTGATGTGTGCAGCGAGGCGGCATTGCTGCGAGCAGAAAAACTTATTCGCCAGATGAATGAGCGCGCACCGATTTTTAGAACCGTGCAAGGGCAAATTCCACCAGAGCTGATCTTTGCTCCCAAGCGTGAAGGTCTAAGAGAAGAGCTGCGCGCGCAAGTGCTCGAGCTGAAAAAGAAATACGATGCAGAGATTGAGCGAAGGTTGCATCTGAAGCGTGCGGAGCAAGCTGCGCTGGCAAGTCCGACAATAGGACAACCCGCGCCCGCCCATAACCACCATCACGAGCACGGCGCAGAGAGCTACCACTTGGAGGTTGACCAAATTGAGACGTTTGCCTTTGAACGCCCTGAGGTATTTGTGCAGCGCAAATTTGAGGAGCTTTTGGCAACGCTGCCACGCTACTACTACCGTGCTAAGGGGATTGTGAATTTCGTGGAGATGCAAAACCCGACCATCTTCAACTTCGCTTCAGGACGCTACACCTTCGACTACGAGACTCTGCAAGATGAGGATTTCAGAAAAAGTGGCTCAAGCTCACTTTTTGTCTTTATCGGCAAACAGATTGCAGGCGAGCGCGAGCAGATGCTGGAACGACTGCTGGCATGCAAAGCCTACTAATCCCGGCTAGCAGCGAATTCATGAAATTACCTAAACAGCGGGGAAGTAGACGCATCTCTGCGCCGTGATTCTATTGCTGTTCCGCTATTAGGTAAGTACTCTCAACATTTTAGCAGGTGCGGGCGCAAGGCAGCGCCTTAGACCAAGCTCCTGACCCTCCCCTGTAAGGAAGAGAAAACCTAACATTGCGAACAGTGCTGCGGCAAAAAGCCGCATAGAGTGATGGCTATGCCTGCTCTACTGAGTGCAAGGTCGGGACACTCCAACAGCCTGTAAGGAGAGAGCGGGACGCGGTGGCCGACAAAAGCTCGAGCAAGAAGGTATAATTTTTTAACTTTCGCCTGCTTAACCTATGTTACCAAGCGTCTATGACCACAGAGCCAAACGAACCCAATTTTTCCAGGTCAAGAGAAACACCAGTCTTTCGCACTGCGCCGAAAGAAATTGACGAGACACCAGTCTTTCGCACTGAAAAAGAAACTGAGCTACCGAAAGCGCCGCGTGTGCTCACGGAGGTCGTGCTAAGCATTGAAAAATTCAAGTTCTACTACGGTCAAACCTTAGCGCTGCGAGAAATCACGATGAACGTGATGCGCGGGGAGGTAGTGGCGCTGATTGGTCCATCGGGCTGCGGCAAATCAACCTTGCTCAAAGCGATTAATCGCATTCACGAAGTTTCCTATCCTGTGCGCATTGAAGGGCGCATTCTTTTAGACGGCAAAGATATATATGCACCAGAAGTAGATGTAACGGCGCTGCGGCGGCGTGTCGGAATGGTCTTCCAAAAACCAAATCCCTTTCCAAAATCGGTCTATGAGAACGTGGCATTTGGTCTTAAAATTCTGGGCGGCTATACCAAATCCGACATTGATGGCATTGTAGAACAGAGCTTGAAACAGGCGGCACTGTGGGACGAGGTGAAAGACCGCTTGCATACTAACGCACTGGGCTTATCAGGCGGGCAGCAGCAGCGGCTATGCATTGCACGTGCCTTAGCCACTCAGCCTGAAATTCTATTGATGGACGAGCCTTGCTCCGCACTCGACCCAATCTCCACGCAGAAGATTGAAGACCTGATTGATGAGCTAAAATCGCAGTATACCTTCATCATTGTGACCCACAATATGCAGCAAGCTGCGCGCGTAAGCGACCGCACAGCCTTTATGATGCAAGGCAGCTTAATTGAATACGACAGCACAGAGAAAATCTTCACCAAGCCTGCGCAGAAATTAACTGAGGATTATATCCTGGGTCGCTTCGGATAGCGCCGGCGCAAGCTGCCCACAAAGTTTGCCGTAAAGTGTGGCGCTAAGCAAGTGCTTGTCCGAACTTCTCTCAAGCCATATCCGTTAATAGGGCGTGCGATGAGTGACACAAGACCAATATACGAAAAGGTCGCTGACCGACTAATTGGGCATCTGGGAGATTTGTCGGAGTTGTCTTACTCCGCTTTGCAGTTGCTGCCATTTCCCCTGCTTTTTAAGAACATCTTCTTTGCTGAATTGCGTCGTGAGGCGAGAGAAGAATTGCGCCGCTTCAAATCTGAGCGGTTTCTTTTTGGACATAGCTCCCTTGAACCCTATCGAAACGCTTTGGCAGATGCGGCGACTGCTACGGCGGTGCTCTCGCGTGAAGAATGCATAAAACTCATTCGACGCACGGCACGCCTGCAAGGTGAGTACCTTGAGCGCCCACAGCACTTTCTTTGCAAGCACCTTTATGCGGAAAGCTACGAACTCAGTGCTGAAGCCATTCGACAAGCTCTTTCACCCTTCACTGAGTATCAGTATCTAACCGAAGTCTTGCTGCAATACCTTTCTCGCAAACGGGTGGCATCACTGAGCGATGAGCGATTTGAAAAGTTGATTGCAGATATTGATAGAAAAGTGTGCGCCACCTACAACTCGGCCGAGTGGGCATATCTGTTGGAACCGCTGTATGCCTACTATTCACTGGGCGGTGAATTGAGAGTACCAATTAGCGTGCTGCAGGTTTTCCTACGAGAAAAAGATGCGCTCTCGGCGCTGAGTGCGCTGATGCACCTTCGTGAGCACGGCATAGATGCCCTTGCGCATTCCGACATAGCCTTGCTCTTTGAGGGCAGCGTCGAGGAGCTGCTGCGAAAGAAAAAATCACTTAGTGCACCGCCTGAGTTCAAAGAAACACTGGTGGCTCATCTTTCGCGCCAGCTCGCCGAAGAGGCACTCAGCAAATCAACTGAGACTGTACCGCAGGTTGCGGCACTGAGCAACTCGCCCTCCACAGCACAGCATCAATCAGAAAGGCTGCATCCCTCGCAAGCCTTAGCAACAACCGATTCACCTGACGCAGTCACTGCATCAGCAAGTGAGGTGAAGACTCCTACAGATTTACAAGTCGCTGCAGAGGCGCCACTTCAAGCCGCGCTGGAGCCTACGGCTGCAGAAGAGAAAGACCTGCACGCACGCTTGCCACAGAGCAAAGTGGAAATAGACAAGCAAAAGACCGAACCAGCCACGGCAGAGGCAAGCAACAAGGCAAAAGACCCTGAAGCGGCCATCCCCACCTCTGCGAACCGTGACCAAGGTGCTGCAGCAATGCAACCAAATGCTCCACAGTCGCAAGCAAACTATCAGAATGAAACAACGCTTTTGCCCACAGCTGCTCCTGCAAGGCCCGCTGAACGCAAAGAGCTAGCTGACCTGCGGGCACTTATTACGCTAAGCGACCGCAAGAAAATCATTAAGCGTGTCTTCAAAGGAAGCGAAGTAGAGTATGAAAAAGCTATCTCTGAACTCAATCAGAAAAAAACATGGCGTGAAGCCTCAATATACTTAGACCAAGAGGTCTTCAAACGCTTCAATGTCGATGAATACTCGACGGAAGCCGTGCTACTAACCGATACCGTTTTTGAACGACACTCTCGAAAACCCTAAACGACCGTGCAATGACTCCCAAGAAACTGCGAGTGTGTAACTTTATGAGCTACGGTGAGGAAGGCTCCGAGCTGAATTTTGACCTCTTCCATGTGGCTTGCATCACAGGAGAAAATGGGGCGGGTAAATCCAGCCTTGTGGAGGCGATTCCATGGTGCCTCTGGGGCAGAAGTCTACGCGGACGCAATGCAGAGTTAATTCGACGTGGCGCGACTCATGCCTATGTGGAATTTGAGTTCACCTTGGATGGAGAAGAAAGGCTATATAAAGTCAAACGCTCCTTGCAGCAGTCTCGAGGAAATACAGCATCCCAGACCTTAGAGTTTTTCGTCTGGAACGACGAAAATGGGCGCTTTCACCCACTTAGCCTGCCAAATCAAAGGGAAACACAAGCTCGGATTGAAAGAGAAATCGGTATCAGTTACGACACATTTATCAACGCCTCGTTTTTGTTGCAAGGGCGAGCCAATGAATTTACAACGCGAACCGCAACCGAGCGCAAAGAAATTTTATCCGACATTCTTCAGCTCCAGCGCTACCAAGAAATTTCCGAGAAAGCCGACGAGAAACGGAAAGAACGAGAGAGGGCGATAGAAACAACGGAAATTCTTATCCAGCGACTGGAGGAGGAGCTAAAAGAAGAGCCAGAGGTGGCAGCCAAACTGGAAGAAGCAAAACGGCGGCAAGCTGAGTTGCAGGCACAAAAGGTATCACTCGAGGCAAAACGGTCATCGCTCGAGGTGGAATTGAAGCGCCTTCAGGAGAAAAATCATCAATTGCAGCTGTGGCAGCAAACCCTGAGCAACTATGAGCAGCAGATTCGAGAAAGTTTGCAAAAGAAGCAATCACTTCAGCAGGAAATTGACGCGCTGCGCGCAAGATTAGCAACTCGACAAGAAATAGAGCAGAAAGCTGAGCACTATGAAGCGTTGCAGAAGAGGGTGGCAGAGCTGGATAGCCGTGCTGCGGCTTGGCAGCGACTTTCGTTGGAACTAAGCAATGCGCAGAACGAGCTCCTACGGCAAACGGAAATGCGCCAACTTCAGCTCGAGAACGAGCGCAGCAAACTAAAACGGCTTTGCGAAGAGCAGCAGCAGCTCGCTGCCCGAGCAGCTGCACTGCGACAAGAATATGACACGCTCAAACAACTGCTACCAGAGCGAGCGCAAGTAGAAGCGCAGATAGCTGACCTTCCGCAGTTGCGACAAGAGGAAAATCAGCTCACTCAGAAGCGGGGCACCCTAGCTGGTGCAGTTGCACAGCTGCACACCCAAATGAGCAGCCTTTCAGAAAAGGGCAGGATGTTCAAGGAATTGCCGGACGCAGTTTGTCCCGTCTGCCACTCACCGCTTACACCTGAACACCGCGAAAAAGTGCTGAACGAATACCGAAGTGAATATGTGTGTCTAAGAGACAAAAAAGCTGCGCTCGAGAGCGAACTTGGGGATATAGATGTAGCCTTGGAAGCGCTGCGGCAGAGTATTTCACAGAAGGAAGAATGGAGCCATAAGCTGCGTGAGCTTGAGAGGAGGTTAGCGCGTCTAAGCAGCATTGAGTTAGAGCAGACCGAAGTGGAGAGTCGCCAGCAGCGGCTCTCGGAGGAGCAGGAGCGCGTAAAGCAAGCCGTGCAAGCTCTTGAGTATGAGCTATCCTCTGGGGATTATGCGCAAGATGTGCGCCAGCGGCTTGCACACTTGCAAAGCGAGCTGAGCCAACTAAGCTACTCGCCAAGTGAGCACGACGAACTGCGCCAACAGCTAAGCGACTTAGCTGGGATTCAGAGGGAATTGATAGAACTTGCCACTGCGGCAAGTGAGCTGCGTAATAGAGAAGCGGCGCTCGAGGAAGCAGAAGCAACTGTTCAGCAGCTATCCGAAGCGAAAGAGAAAGCCGTGCAGCAAGTGCACATGCTGAAGGGTGAAGTAGAAAGACTCTCCTCACTTGAAGCGGAGCATGCACAGGTAGAAGAGACACTACGCTCACTGAGCAATCAGCTTATCAACGTGGGCGGAGAGGTTCAAGCGCTCGAAATATGCATGAATAAGCTGAAAGACACACGTATCACGCTCCAGAATGCACGAGAGACACTGCAGCACGAGCAAGAAGAGCATGCGCAGTATGAGGCTCTGAGAGACATCTTTAGCGTCTCAGGTATTCAAAGTATGCTGATTGAAAATGCTGTGCCCTTCATTGAGCAAGAAGCCAACTTGCTGCTGGAAAAATTGACTAACAATCAAATGTCGCTCCGAATTGAGATGCAGCGAATGCAGCAAAATGGAAAACAGGTGGATTCGCTCGAGATTCGCATCATTGATAGCACAGGCAACTCACGTGACTACGAGACATTTTCAGGAGGCGAAAAATTCCGAATTGACTTTTCGCTGCGCATTGCTCTCTCTAAACTCTTAGCTGTTCAGCACCAAGTCGGCGTGAAAATGCTGGTTATAGATGAAGGGTTTGGCACGCAAGATGTAGAGGGTCTTGAGGCAATAATTGAAGCTATCAATGCAGTGCGCGCGGATTTCGAGAAAATTTTGCTGATCACGCACATAGACAGGCTGCGAGAAGCCTTCGAGAGCAAAATCTATGTAACGAGAGACGCAAAAAAAGGCTCGCATTTTACCGTCCATTCCGCATAACCTTGTTGCCAAAAAAGTGGCAAAACCAGTCGTTGCAATCATTGGGCGACCAAATGTAGGTAAGTCGACACTCTTTAACCGAATTGTAGGGCGTCGGCATGCCATCGTGGATGACCAGCCGGGCGTAACGCGCGACCGCAATGAGCTGGAAGTGGAGTGGTGCGGACGCCCATTTGTGTTGGTAGACACAGGCGGTTACACCACTGCCGATGATGCAATTAGCAGGGGAGTACTCTCACAGGTCTTTCAAGCGATTGAAGAAGCTGATGTGTTGATTTTCGTTTGCGATGTGCGAGCAGGCATCACCGATGTGGACTACGAAGTGGCAGATGTGCTGCGCAAGAAAGCCGCAGGCAAAACGTTGCTCTTGGCGGTGAACAAAGTCGATAGCGACGCATGGCGTCCGCAAGCAGAGGAATTTCGTAAGCTGGGCTTAGGCGAGCCATTTTTCATCGCAGGCGAACAAGGTTTGGGAGTAGCGGAACTCTTGGATGCTGCAGTCCAAGCCTTCCCAGCTTACGCAGTCGCTGAGCCAGCTGACACAAATGCGGTGAAGTTAGCAGTAGTCGGTCGACCGAATGTTGGCAAGTCCAGCTTTGTGAATGCGATCTTGGGGGAAGAACGGCAAATCGTAACTGACATTGCAGGCACAACACGCGATGCAATTGATACACCTTTTCGGCGCAATGGTCAAGCCTTCATCTTGATTGACACGGCGGGATTGCGACGGCGTGCCAAAGTTGAAGAAGACATAGAATTTTTCAGTGCCACCCGCACGGAAAAAGCTTTGGAGCGTGCCGATGTCGCCATTGTGCTGATTGATGCGCAGCAGGGCTTGGAAAAGCAAGACTTGCGCATCATCAATATGGCACTCGAGCGCAAGTGTGGGGTGCTGATTGCAATTAACAAATGGGACTTGATTGAAAAAGATGCGAATACGGCACAAACATTCACACAGGCAGTGGCTCAGCGGCTGAAAAACCTTTCATACCTGCCTATCATCACAGTTTCGGCACTCACTAAGCAGCGTGTCTTCAAAGCCGTTGATTTGGCACGAGAGATTTGGGCAGAGCGTCGCCGTCGTATTGAGACCAGCGAGCTGAACCGTGTGCTGCTGCCTGAAATTCAACGCACGCCGCCATGGTCAAAGTCTGGTAAGGAAATCAAAGTCAAGTACATCACGCAGCTGGCGATTGAGCCGCCCTTATTCGCCTTCTATGCTGGCAATGCCAAGCTGGTGGAAGAAAGCTACAAGAAGTTCGTTGAACGGCTCATTCGTGATAAGTTTGGTTTCAAAGGCGTGCCGATTGAGGTGCAATTTCGGCAAAAGTAAGTGCTGGCAAAGTCTGCTCAACTCCACTTGGTAGTAAGGGATACGACAAGACGGTCAGAGCGCCATAATCTCGAGGCGTTTTTTAAGTTCCGCAATGTCTCGCCGCAGCTCAGGCGAAGTTTCTTGCTCCTTCTCGACCGTAGTAACGGCGTGAATTACTGTAGAGTGGTCGCGCCCGCCAAAGTGTAGTCCAATAGTCTTAAATGATGAGTTGGTGAGTTGCTTACCCAGATACATGGCCACCTGACGCGCTAATGCAATTTCTTGCTTGCGCGATTTACCCTTGATGTCATTTGGTGAGATGTGGTAGTATTCACAGGTCGCTTTTTCAATCATTTCCAGCGTAATGTTGACCGTGCGGTCGCGAATGATGTCCTTGAGCACGGACTTTGCCAGCGCAAGGTCAATTTCTTTGCCTTGCAGCGACGCAGTGGCTAAAAGCTTGATAAGGCAGCCTTCCAACTCGCGCACATTGCTGGTTACATTTGTGGCGATGAAGGTAACCACATCATCGGGCAGGGTAGCGCCATTATCTTCCAGTTTTCGCCGTAGAATCGCAAGGCGGGTCTCAAAGTCTGGAGGTTGCAAGTCGGTGACAAGTCCCCACTGAAAGCGCGATAGCAAACGTTCCTCCATATCGCGCAGTTCCTTAATAGGACGGTCGCACGAGAGCACAATCTGCTTGTTGGCTTGATGCAATGTGTTAAAAATGTGGAAAATCTCCTCTTGCGTCTTGCCCTTGCCTGCAAAGAACTGAATGTCGTCAATGATAAGTAGGTCAATATTGCGGTAGAAAGCGGAAAATTCGCTGATGCGGTTGTTTTGAATAGCCGTTACAAAGTCAATTGCAAATTTCTCGCTGGATACATAGAGCACAAACTCTGCCTTACGTTTGAGGCGCACATAATTGCCGATGGCTTGCACAAGATGAGTTTTACCTAAACCCACTCCACCATAGATCACCAGTGGGTTGTAAGCATTTTTGCCGGGGGTCTCGGCAACCGAGCGCGCAGCGGCAAGCGCAAATGCATTACAGTCGCCCTGAATAAAGTTCTCGAAACTGTGACGAGGGTTAAGGTAACTCTCAAAGCGCTGCACATTAGCTTTGTAGAGCTCATATGCGGCGCGCGAAACCGCAATTGGACGCACTTCGGGAGAAGATGCAGGGACAGGGGGCTGTTGCGGCAGCTTGATGGTAACAGGCTCTATGGGGGACTGCTGCACCACAACGGAGTAGGTGAGTTTGGCTTGTCGACCGATAACATCCAAAATCGTGCGCTTGAGAAGAGAGTAATAGTTTTCCTCAAGCCACTCGTAGAAGAACTGGCTCGGAACTTGAATAACAAGCTCCCCGCCTGAGAGACGGAGCGGCACAATTGGTTCAAACCAAGTCTTGAAGCTCTGCGGATTGACATTGTCTCGGATAATATCCAGACACTTCCGCCAGGCTTCTCGAGCCGCCTGAACATCGTCCGCAACAGTCGGCTTATCGTCCGATGCGTTCATAGCAACCATTGGTTTAGAGGAAAAATCCACGTATTGATGCACCATTTATCCACACCGCACAGCCTCACTTATGGGTGCTGCGACCAACTGACTGGCGTAGCGCACTGCTTTAGGACATACAGGGTTTTTAAGTTTTCAACAATACGAAGAAGTTTTTAAGTGATTGTTGTAAAATAACTTAGAAACAAATTTTTTAAGTTATCCACATCTTTAACGTAATTAACAAAAAGTCATCAAAGACCAGAAGGGTATCAAGTCTATTTTCTCACAACTTATCCACATTTCCATGCAGTTTGGTGTGTATTCTATGTCAGTTGAAGCTGGGTTGTGCGTAATGTTGCCTTGTTCCTCTGTAGAGATGCTTCTCATTGACACAGCCTATCCCATTTCGGAAAAATGGGGCTAAATCTACAACAAAGTGCGCAAGGCGCAAACTTGTTTTTGCAGAAAAAATGTGATACATTTGCCGCTCATTTTAAGAGATCTGAATAGTATGAAACGCACATATCAGCCAAGCAATCGAAAGCGCCGCAACAAGCACGGCTTTCGTGCGAGAATGGCAACCAAGAATGGACGGAAGGTGTTGGCTCGCCGCCGTGCAAAAGGTCGCTATCGGCTCACAGTAAGCGACTCAATGAGCCACAAACAGCGATAGTCAGTCAATGGCAGCTCAACTGTGCTGGCAAACGAGGGCGATAAGGCACGCCGCTACACCCTTCGCAAGTCCGAGATTCTTCGCCATCAACGCGCTATTGAAGCACTATTTGTCTCTGGTGAATCGCTGCGCGTGCCTTACCTGAAAGTTATTTTTGCAGTGGCCCCTGCACAGTCCCCTGCCAAAGTAATGGTGCTGTTTTCCATCAGCAGACGCACAGTGCGACGGGCCGCAGCGCGCAACCGCATTAAGCGCCTTATGCGCGAGGCCTATCGCCGGCAGAAATGGACACTAATTGACGGTGTGCAAAGCCAGCTCCCTGCTGGCAAGCAACTTCATCTTGCAGTGCTATACCAACCACAACGCCAGCCCTTCACCTTCCAAAAAGCTATGCATGCCTTTGCCTTAGCCTTTGATGAACTCCTTAGGCGACTAAGCACCTGTGAAATAAAGCAAGAACCTGCATAGAGAGGCGCTAGTGGAATACCTGACAATCCTCTCTGCAGGGGAGATTATCAAATGCAGCAACTGCAAGGGCAGATGTGCATCTTCAAAACGCAGCGCAAGACTGATGCAGATAGCGAAAGTGACGAAGAGCTTTTATGCTATCAGTCTAGACTCAAGCGAAGTGCATCACTTTACTATGCGCAATGCTCCTTAAAGTGAGTTTTTCGTATCTTGTTTTCTTGCTCAGTTCTAATTTACGCAATAACGCAATAGTTATGCAGCAATTGGTTCAAAATTCGCGGTCGGGCGCGATCACCGTCAAATCGGTGCCGCCGCCTGCCCTCAAGCGTGGAATGGTGCTGGTGCGCACCTGCTACAGCGTCATTAGTGCAGGCACAGAGCGTAGCAAGGTTGAGCTCGGCAAAAAGTCGCTCTTAGGCAAGGCTATGGCGCGCCCTGACTTGGTGAGGCTGGTCTTAAAGCAAATAAAGGAGCAGGGCTTGCTGGATACAGCCAGTCGCGTGCTCAATAAGCTAGGCACAGACTCTGCGATGGGCTACTCGTCCGCAGGGGTAGTGGTTGAAGTTGCAGACGATGTGTCCGAATTCCGAGTAGGAGATAAGGTCGCTTGTGCAGGCGGGGGATACGCCTCTCACGCTGAATTGGTGGTAGTGCCGAAAAACCTTGTGGCGAAAGTGCCTGAGGGCGTGTCGCTGCAAGATGCGGCTTACACGACACTCGGTGCAATCGCGCTGCAGGGTATTCGTCAAGCTGCACCTACACTGGGCGAGAGCGTGATGGTGATCGGTTTAGGACTGCTTGGGCAACTGCTGATTCAGTTGCTAAAAGCCAATGGCTGTCGAGTGATTGGCGTGGATATTAATCCTGATGCAATTGCATTAGCTCAGTTGCACGGTGCAGACCTTGCTCTGGTGCGCAGCGAGGAGACTATTAAGGAGCAGATTCTGGCTTTTACCGGTGGCTATGGTGTCGATGCGGTGATTATTACAGCGTCGACCACTTCAAATGACCCCGTGGAGTTTGCTGCTGAAGTGCTCCGTGACCGTGGGCGCGTCGTAATGGTCGGGGTAACAGGAATGAACTTGCCACGCTCGCCTTACTACTTGAAAGAACTAGAATTCAAACTGTCTCGCTCTTACGGTGCAGGTCGATACGACACAAACTATGAAGAGAAGGGTATGGATTATCCGATTGGCTATGTGCGTTGGACGGAGAAACGTAATATGCAAGCCTTTTTGCAGTTAGTCGCTGAAAAGAAAGTCTCGCTACAACACATCACCACGCACACCTTTCCGATTGAGCAAGGTGAAGAGGCCTACAAACTCATCACAGGCGAGCGAAAGGAGCGTTACATTGGCATTTTGCTGGACTACGGTGAGTTCGAGCTAAGCCAAACCTTCACACATCTTGCCCCGCAAGTAGCTGTCAATGGCACACACACAGTGCAACCGAATGCAAAGCGCATTGCTTTCATTGGTGCAGGCAGTTTTGCCACAGGCTACCTTATTCCGCATCTTAGGGCAATTGCAGGCGTAGAGCTGGAGGTAGTCTGCAATGCGACAGGATTGACTGCAGAAAGCGTGCGGCAAACTTTTGGCTTTAAGCGCGCAACTTCAAGTGTAGATGAGGTGTTAGGCGATCCGCACATCGGCACAGTCTTCATCGCCACGCGCCATAACTTACACGCTGAGCTGGTGATAAAAGCGCTGCAAGCTGAAAAGCATGTCTTTGTTGAAAAGCCGTTAGCAATAGATGAGAAAAGTCTTTGGCGCATTGCAGAAGAGGCGGAGAAGCGACCGCACCTTAAGTTGCTAACGGGGTTCAATCGTCGTTTCAGCGCCCCAATCAAGACAATGAAATCATACTTTCGCAGTTTGCAAGAGCCTATTTCGGTGCAATATCGCATCAATGCAGGGTCGCTGCCCCCTGACCACTGGACACAAGACCTTGATGAAGGGGGTGGCAGACTAATTGGGGAGGTCTGTCATTTTATTGACACGATTCAGTATCTTACCGACTCGGAGCCAGTGCGCGTCTATGCAGAAATGCTGCCGACACGCGTGCGTGAAAATCTGCTCATCACCATTCGCTTGGCAAATGGGAGTGTAGGCACGATTCAATATCTTTGCAATGGCGATAAACTTTATCCCAAAGAGCGAATTGAAATTTTCGGTGGCAACCGGATTGCCATTATGGAAAATTTCAAGACGGTGGTGCTCTCAGAGCAGGGAGCACAACGCATACGCAGCTTCAGTGGCGGCAAAGGGCACAAGGAAGAAGTAGAGGCCTTTATTGACTCGCTTGATACCCGTTCCTCACCCATTTCATTACGCAGCCAAGTGCTAACAACTTTGGCGACCTTCCGCATCAACCAAAGCCTGAACACGGGAATGCCAGAGGAACTTTAAGATTCGGGCGCACCGATGAATCCGCTGATTTATATCATTGATGATGACCCAAGTTTTCGCCTGCTCTTAGAGCGCACGCTATCTAAAGACTTTCGCATTCAAACCTTTGCTAAGGCAAGTGAGTGCCTGAGGGCAATGGAAACTTGCCTGCCTGCACTGGTGCTGACAGACTACACGATGCCTGACCTCAATGGCGTAGAGCTAACCAGCATTATTCGCCAGCGTTATCCGTCGGTCGCTGTGATTGTGCTGACAGGCTACGGCAGTGTGGAATCGGCGGTGGAGGCATTAAAAGCAGGTGCTTTTCACTACATTGAAAAAACACACACGGGCGCAGGGGTAACGGCAAACTTCACCGTGCTCCGCACCCTTATTTCTCGCGCCATTGAAAGTGTGTCGCTCAGGGAAGAGACAGCGCGCTACAAGTCTGAGGTTGAGCATCTCAAGCGAAAGGTGCGTGAGGCAGATGCGCCTGAGCTGATTGGCAACAGTCCTGCCATACAAGCCTTGCGCCAGATGGTGCAGCAAGTTGCCCAGATTGACTCCACCGTGCTGATTCGAGGTGAGACAGGCACAGGTAAAACCGTAGTGGCACGGCTGATTCACCGACTGTCGCCAAGAGAGGCCACAGGTGAATTTGTAGAAATCAACTGTGCAGCCATTCCAGAAAATTTGCTCGAGGCAGAGCTGTTTGGCTATGAGCCAGGGGCATTTACCGATGCACGCACCACAAAGAAAGGCTTGTTCGAAGTGGCGCATCGCGGCACGATTTTTCTCGATGAAATTGATGCAACCTCGCTGGTCGTGCAATCCAAGCTGCTTTCGGTGCTCGAGACACGCACCTTTCGCCGCTTGGGAGGCAATCAGCCGATTCGCGCAGATGTGCGCGTCATTGCGGCAACCAATGCCAAGATTGAAGAAAAGGTAGCTGAACAAAAGTTTCGAGAAGACCTCTTTTTCCGAATCAATGTGGTCTCAATTCAGATGCCGCCGCTGCGTGAACTGGGCGAGGATATCATCCTCATTGCCGAAAAGTTCCTATCGCAATTCTCTCGCGAAATGAATAAGCCAATTGCAGGGCTATCGGAGTCTGCCAAAGCTGCCTTGCGGCAGCACACTTGGAAAGGCAATGTGCGCGAGCTGCGCAATGTGATAGAGCGTGCGGTGATATTCACCGCGCCTGGCGAATGGATTCAGCCAGCACAGCTGGCGCTTTCGGCGGCACCGATGCCTGCACCCGTGCCATCTGTGCCACAGTTCACGATCCCAATTGGCACGCCGCTGGAAACCGTCAAGCTCGCCTACATTCAGGCAGTGCTGAAAGAATGTAGCAGTTTTACCGAAGCGGCAAAAATGTTAGGCATTTCCACCAAAGCCTTGTGGGAAATTCGCAAGCGGTACAACATTGACCAGCTCAACTTTTCCTTGCCGAACTCGCCGACGACTTAGTCCACGATTTTCCGAAGAAAGGCTGGTGTATCGGAGTTGGTCTTGCGAATCCGATCTTGCTCAGGTGTGAGTTTCGGTTTTTCAGGCGGCTCAGGCTCTGTTGGTTTCTCCAGCGGCTCAGGTGGCAGCTGACCCAAGCGGATGAATGCAGGTGTATCATCGCGCTTGTCTTGCTTTTCAAATATCTCTGCATTCATTCGATTAAGTTTGCTTTCAACCTGCGGGCTAACAGATTTGACCAACTCTTCTCGGCGCACCACACGCAATTGCTCGGCTGCGCTGCTGGACTTTCTTGAGGTCTTATTAAATCCAGTTGCAATCACGGTTACGCTAATTTCGCCAGGCACAGAATCGTCCTCGACAATGCCATGGATAATCGTTGCATCGCTGCCTGCCTGTTCATAGATGTAGTGCATCGCTTCCTGCGCATCGCGAATTTTGATGTCGCCTGTCAGATTCACTAGCACGCGTGAAGAGCCACGAATCGAGACGCCGTCGAGCAAGGGACTGGAGATAGCTTCCATGGCTGCTTTAAGTGCCCGATTTTCACCAGAAGCGGTCGCAGAGCCCATCACGGCATCACCAGCGTCGGTCATAACATTCCGCACATCGGCAAAATCAACATTCACGTGCCCATGTTTGGTGATAATTTCTGAAATGCCCTTTGCAGCACGGTAGAGCACGTCGTTTGCAAGGTTGTATGCCTCCTTGATGCTAAGATTGCCGTCAGCAAAGCTGAGGATTTTTTCGTTCTGCACTACAATCAGCGTGTCGACCTGACGACGCAATTCCTCAATGCCGCGCTCGGCAGTCTCCATGGTGCGCCGTCCTTCAAATTCAAATGGTTTGGTCACAATGCCGATAGTAAGAATGCCTAAGTTTTTGGCAATGCCAGCGATAACGGGCGCAGCACCAGTGCCTGTGCCTTTACCCATGCCCGCCGTGATGAAGAGCATATCGGTGCCACGCAGCAATTCCGAGATTTGCTCTCGGTCTTCTTCTGCGGCTTTCTTGCCAATTTCAGGATTGAAGCCTGCGCCCAGCCCTTTGGTGATGCTTTTTCCGATTTGGAAGCGTTGCGCAAGCGAATTGCTGAGGGCTTGCTGGTCGGTGTTAAACGCGATAAACTCCACGCCCTCAATGCCGCGCTCAATCATATTGTTGACGGCATTGCCGCCACAGCCGCCCACGCCAATGATTTTGATATTGGCGCCGACTTGCAAGTGAGACCGGTCAAGCTCAAATGGCATAGTGAGATCCTCCTTTGTCAGTCTAATTCAGATTGATGCATCGCTGCGCAAAGCGAAGACTCAGCACAGGTCCGCAAAACTTGGATATTCAGTATCATCGCTTCGTTTGGTTTAAATCTGGTCGAACCAATTTTTGAGTTTTCCCCAGAAGTTCTTTGTGGTCTTTCCATCAGTCTGAGCCGTTTCCGCTACTGGCTCATCAGCAGCCGATTCTTCTTTGGCGGTGCTGGAGGCAGCAATCTGTTCTTGCTGCTCCAAGTCTTTGATAGCACGCAAGACTAAGCCGACTGCTGTGGCATAGATTGGCGAGTTCAGTTCGCCCACCATTCCGCCGCTCAATCCTTCTGGATAGCCAATGCGCACATCAAGCCCGAGCACTTCCTGCGCCAGAGCTTGATTGCCGTGAATAAGGCTACCGCCTCCTGTAATGATGGCGCCTGCGTTGAGGTAATTGTAGTACCCTGAGCGCTTGAGCACAGCGCGCACATATTCAAAAATTTCGGTCATTCGAGCTTCAATGATGTTGGTGAGTGTGCTGCGCATAAAGGTTTTAGGGGCGCGTCCCTCAATGCCTTGTACTAGAATCTCCTCATCTTTGATAAGGTCGCGAGAGTAAGCGCAGCCGTGCCGAATCTTTAACTCTTCGGCAACTTCGTGCAGAGTTTTCAGCCCGATGGCGACATCGTTGGTGACATCAATTGCTGCCCACTTAATCACTTCGGAGTGGCGAATCACACCTTTTGTGTAAATAGCTACATCTGTAGTGCCGCCGCCAATATCAACAACGGCTACACCAGACTTGCGCTCTGATTCTTTCATGACAGCCATGCCAGATGCAATGGGCTCGAAGGTCATGCCATTGATAGTTAGACCTGCTTTCTCAACGCACTGCTGGATGTTGCGCACTTTTGTCTTCATTCCAAGCACGACATACACCGAGCCCTTCATCGTTGTGCCAATGATGCCAATCGGGTCTAAGACGCCTTCTTGGTCATCGACAATGAATTCTTGCGGAATGGCGTGAATGATTTCGCGCTCTACGTCCAAGTGCTTGAGGTTGGCTTTGGCTTTTTCGACAAAGCGCATCACATCGCTGTAGTTGACGATGCCAGTTGGGTTAATGCTCACTTCGGCGTGAGCTTTGATGCACTGCACATGCTCACCAGAAATACCGACATTGACGCCTTTGATGGTATAAGACGCCGTATGCTCAGCTTCTCTGACTGCGTGGCGAATGGCGTCAACGGTTTTGTTGATGTTCACGACTGCAGCGCGTGACAGTCCCTCTGAGGGCGCGCGCCCCACCCCTAACACATTGATTTTGCCGAACTCATCTTTTCGGGCAATGACGGCACATATCTTCGTTGTGCCAATATCAAGCCCAACCACAATTTTGTCTTTTGCCATCGCACACCGTCCTTTTTGAGTGGGCATCACTGCCGCTTTAAGTTCAGTTGAAATCAGTTTGCTATGGGTTTAGCGAACACTCGTTTGTCGTAGCGTAAGTCCACATACTCGAATGTGCGCAGTCCTTTTTTGGCAATCACTTCCTTCCAGAAAGTCTCCAAATAATCCAGCTTGCGCTCGTAGTCGCCATCCGTGCCAAAAATGAATCGCGTGTTGGCATCGGTAGCAAATGCCACAAGTTGATGCGGGGCAACCTTCACTTCGGAAAGCATCGCTCGACAAAGTGCTCTGGATTGCAGCGCCGTGAGAAGCTGCAGCGCAGGTTGCACTTCAGCTGAATCCAGCGCCCAGAAGCGACGCTGCACGCGGCGCACCGTCTCAAAGCCAGAGAGTATGGGCAAGCGCTGCGAACCCAAGAAGGCCGGCTCTGCATCGGCTAACAGTCCATCATCACCTACGAGCTTCAGCTGTCCTGAAACTACCGTCAGAGCGACAAACTGGCGCTCCACGATTTGAACACGAATCGTGTTTGGAAATTCTTTAGTAGCAATGGCTCGCTTAATCAGCACATTGGCTTGCAAAGTCTCTTCAATCTCTGCTAAGCTCACCTTTGAAAGCTCTCTGCCAAGCCAACTGCTCAAAGTGGCTTCAATCGCTTCAGTTCTTGCCAAGCGATTGCCGGTGATGACAAAGGCGCTCAGCGGTAAGTGCTGCGACCACACGCTTGCCAAAATGCCCAGCATCGTAAGCCCTGCCACTGCGGTAACAGCCCACCTGACCATAG
Organism: Chloroherpetonaceae bacterium; assembly: GCA_025056565.1. Taxonomy (NCBI): domain Bacteria; kingdom Pseudomonadati; phylum Chlorobiota; class Chlorobiia; order Chlorobiales; family Chloroherpetonaceae; species Chloroherpetonaceae bacterium. The sequence continues at coordinate 130,082 of JANWWA010000007.1, forward strand.
AGGGCTCTGGCGCATTCGCCGCTGCGGTGCGCAAAGCAGAGACATCGGTGTGACTGATTGCAGCGCCTGTGTGCGACGGTTCGCTTGATTCAGATGATACCGCTGCGTCACTGATTGATTCTGCTTTCGGCGAAGGCGCGGCATACTCGCCTTTTGGTGCTGGCGGTGGCGTCTCGCTGAGTGGCGACATCGCCACGAACTGCTTGGGCACAATATCTTTTTCACTCATCTCACTCATTGCATCAGCAGAACGTCGGTGTGTTCAAAGCCAATAAGTTTGATTTCTAATTCAAGCGTAATGCCGAATTTTGCTTTAACGGCTTCACGAGCAAGGTGAATAAGCGCCAGCACGTCTTTGGCGGTTGCATTTTGGACATTCACGATGAAGTTGGCGTGCTTGTCTGAAATTTGTGCGCCGCCGTGCCGCACCCCTTTCAGCCCACAGGCTTCAATTAGCGCTCCTGCATAACGTGGGTTGCCCGCTTCATCAGGCGGTGGATTTTTGAAAATGCTGCCTGCATTCGGCAAGCTAAGCGGTTGCGTGGCACGGCGCTTTTCCATCCACGCCTTTCGACGCTGCATGGCCAATTCTTGCTCGGCTGGCGTTAGCCGTTGAAGACGCATCTCAACTGCCAGAATCACATCGTGCTGCAAATCGGTGTATCGATAGTCATAGTGAATGTCAGCCTTTTGTAGGCGCACAATACGCCCGTTCCGAATCACTTCGACCCACTCAATAAGGTCAAAAATTTCTCTACCATATGCGCCAGCATTCATCAGCACGGCACCGCCTAAACTGCCCGGCACACCCGAGAGATTTTCTAAACCGCCCAAGCCACGTTTCAAGGTTTGCATAGCCAGTGCAGGCAGGTCTGCGCCCGCTTCAGCATAGACCGTTTCGCCTTCGATAATGACCTTTTCCAAATTGTCGCGCAGCGAGATGACTGCACCACGCACACCCTCGTCGCTGATGAGAATGTTGCTGCCACGACCTAAGACACAGTAAGGCAGCCCGCGCTCGTAAAAAAAGTTCACCGCTCGAAGCACATCTTCCTTGTCAATTGGTCTTAGGAAAAAATCTGCCTTGCCACCGATTTTGAAGCTGGAGTATGGAGCGAGTTCTTCGCCCAAGCGAATTTCTCCGCGCACGGCTCGCACAAGGTCTTCCCGCACAATCATTTCAAGCTCAGTGTTCGAGTTGTGTAGTCAATAATGAGTTTATGCCCTTTGAAAAAGGGAAAGCCTAAAATCATCTCAACTTTTCGCTTCGGCGAGATGCCGACGAGGTTAAATTGATTGTGAATCATGGACATATCCATTACTGCGACACGTAAGCGTTTAGCAACCACTTGGTCTAATCGGATTTCATTGACGCGCACAAATTCAATAGAAATGGCGCCGCCAATGCCGTGTGCACTTTTTTCTTCGCTGGGCACTTCAATTGGCTTGAACTCCATCTCGCTAGCGATGTTCTGCGTGATAACACAGCCCGTTGCGCCTGTGTCGACAATAGCAGTTACCAGCCGCGATTTTTTTGCGCCAACAATTTCCGCCTTAACCAAAATGAGCGGCAATTGCCTCGACGCCAGTTGAAATTGAATGGACATTAGAGACTTCGTCCTTGTTTTTTGAGTTCGTCGACCACTTTGTCTGCAAATTTGGTAATGTCGCCTGCACCCATTGTGATAACCATATCGCCTTCCTGTGTGGTCTCTAAGACCGCTGCCAAAAGCAAGGTTCTATCTGGCACAAAGTGCACACGACGATGGTTTAATTTGGCCAGTTCATCAGCAATTATTTTGCCTGAGACGGTTGGGAAGTCTTCCTTTTTTTCTCGCGAGGGATAGACTTCCGTGATGAACACCGTGTCAGCTAAGCTGAGCGACGCAGCAAAGTCAGGGGCAAAGTCTCTGGTGCGCGAATACAGGTGCGGCTGAAAAACGGCAAGCAACCGTCGATTCGGCCAGCCTTGACGCGCTGCGTCCAGTGTGGCACGCACCTCGGTTGGGTGATGCGCATAGTCATCGACCACGATAATGCCACTGGTCGGCTTGCACTTGAGCTGAAAGCGCCGCCGCACAGGGTAAAACTGCTGAAGTGCGGCACGAACCTCTTCGAACGCTAAGCCAATTTCTTCTGCAACGGCTAGTGCGGCAAGTGCATTCTTCACATTGTGCGTGCCGACCGTATGCAGTTCCAGCGTGCCTAACTCTTTGCCACGATAGCGCACTTTGAAGTAGGTCTCCGTTTGCCGCTGCTCAACACTATGCGCGACATAGTCGCAAGTATCGCTGAGACCGTAGGTAATCACCTTCTGCTGAAAGAGATGTGCGATTTCCATAATCGTAAATTCATCGCCGCAACAGACAACGGCCCCGTAGAACGGGACTTTGTTGGCAAACTCTACAAATGCAGCCCGCACATCGTTAAGGTCTTTGTAAGTGTCTAAATGCTCCGCTTCAATGTTCGTAATCACCGCAATCGTAGGCGTCAGCTTCAAAAAAGTGCGGTCGTATTCATCAGCTTCAACAACCATAAAATCACTATCTCCGACAATCGCGCTGCCCTGCATTTGCGTCAGATTCCGGAAGTAATCGGAAATACCGCCGATAATGACAGTAGGACTAAGCCCGCACTCCTGCAGCACGACGCCAATCATCGTGGTCGTGGTGGTCTTGCCATGCGTGCCCGCAACGCAGATGCCAATTTTGTGACGCATCAATTCACCGAGCAGCTCATCGCGCTTGATAACGGGAATGCCACGCAGCCTTGCTTCTACCGTCTCAGGATTGGCCTCGGGATTGACTGCCGATGAGTGTGCTACCACATCTGCGCCTGCAATGAACTCCTTGCTATGCCCAATGCTCACCTTAGCGCCAAGTGCCTTGAGCCGTTCTGTAATCTCGCTTTGCTGCTGGTCGGAGCCGCTGACTTCAAAGCCAAGCCGAAGCAAGACTTCAGCAATAGCACTCATTCCTGCGCCACCGATGCCTACAAGGTGCACATGTGTGGTGCGTCCTAGTAGGCGGTATTTGATATGTCTTGTCTTCACGGCTCGCTATTGTGATGCTTTGGTGTCTTCGTTCTGCTCAGCTTGAAATGTTTTTGCCAAGCGAATGACGCGTTTTGCAATTTTTTCAGCCGCATTAGGCTTAGCATGCTGTTTGGCGTTTGCTCTAAGCAAAGCTTGCTGAGCTTCATCTTCCAGAAGCGCAAAGACCTTTTGCTTCGCTGCGTCTGTGCGAATGTCTTTATCCAAAATCAGTTCCGCTGCGCCACTTTCAGCTAAGGCTTCGGCATTGTGGAGCTGATGGTTGGCGGCAGCAAAAGGATAAGGCACTAAGATGGCTGCAGCCCCAACGTTGCATAGTTCTGCAAGTGTTGAAGCGCCCGCACGACAGAGCACCACATCCGCAGCAGAGTAAGCATAGTCCATTCGGTCAATGTAGGCGCCCAGCCAGAGATGCTGGCGTGTGCCAACGCGCGCCGCAATGGCTTCGAAGTCCAATTTGCCTGTCTGCCAAATCACGTTGAAGCGTAGTAGGGCTTCGCTGAGCCAGCTTTCCAGCGCTTGATTGAGAGAGCGTGCGCCCAAGCTACCACCAAAAACAAGCAATGTCTTGCGAGTAGCATCTAATCCAAAAAATTGGCAGGCTTGCTCCTTAGGATGCAAAGCCAGCGCCCGAGTCGGATTGCCAGTGACGAACACATTATCTTGGTCGAAGTAATCCAGCGATTCCAAGAATGAAAGGTGAACTTCATCAGCATGTTGCGCAAGGAAGCGCGTGGCAAGCCCAGGCTTTGCATTTTGTTCCTGAATTAGTGTGGGAATTCCCCAGCGCTGCGCTTGCCAGACTACTGGCGCACTGACATAGCCCCCTGTACCAACCACCACATCGGGTTCTTCTTGAAAGAAAAGCCGCTTGCACTCATTTAGGCTTTCATAGAGGCGAAACGGAAACTGCAAGTTGTCAAAGAACGCTTTGAGTGAAACGCCGCGCCGCAAACTTGGCGCAGAAATTAGATGCAGCGGGAAGCCTAACTTGGGCACTTCCGTTGCTTCAATGCCGCGTTCTGTGCCTACAAATGAAATGACCGCCTTAGGCTCCAGCTTCAAGACAGCCTCAGCAATGGCTACGGCAGGATAGAGATGCCCACCTGTGCCCCCGCCCGCAAAAATGATTCTCATCGCTCGCTTGCATTGACCGCATCACTTTTGTAAGCTTTTTTCGCTAACCGCTTGCGCTCACGCGAGATGCTAAGCAGCACGCCTACGCCAAACGCATTGAAAAGCATTGCACTGCCGCCGAAGCTCACAAATGGCATTGGCAAACCTGTGGTGGGCAAAAGATGACACGCCACACCGGCATTGATGAACGCATAAAGTCCGATTGCCACAGTAATGCCATAGCCTAAGAACTTGCCAAAGTCGTCCAGTGCGCTTTGTGCAATCAAGACACCACAAGCAACCACGCCCCCAAAGAGCATCAGCAGCACAACCGCACCGATAAACCCATACTCTTCTCCGAAGACTGCAAAGATGAAATCGTTGTAAGAAGCAGGCAGAAAAAGCTCACGCTGCTTGCTTGCGCCGATGCCAAGTCCAGTCAGTCCACCATTCCCCAGTCCGATAAGAGCTTGCTCGATTTGGTAACTGACCTTTTCGCTGCCAGCGCCGATGAAAGCCATCAGTCGCTCTTTGCGATAACCCACTAAGGCAAAACTGGCGGCAAGCGGCAAAATAGAAAGCGCCGTTAGGCTCAGGTGTTTTAGGCTTGCACCGGCAATGAAAAGCATTGAAAAACCAATCAGCATAATGACGACGGCTGTGCTGAAATTCGGCTCGAAAGCCACCAGCGAGCCAATCGTGACAATCACTATTAGCATCGGGTAGTAGGCACGCTCCAAATCTTTGATATAGGCACGCTTGTCTGCAATCATCGCAGCTAGATGCATAATTAAGGCATACTTGGCAAGGTCAGAGGCTTGAAACTTGAAGCGTCCGTAGCCAATCCAGCGCGCTGCCCCGTCAATAACCTTTAGCCCTTTAAGCACAAGCAACGCTGCCAGTAGAAGAATGCTTACGACCAAAACAGGCTTACTAATTTTTTTCAGCCACTTGTAGTCAAGGCTGCCTACGATGAAGATTACAACCAGTGCCAGCAAGGCGTAAGTTGCTTGCCGCCAGAGAAAGTAGGCTTCGCTTTGAAACTTCGTGGCTCCCCAGCCTGCACCGCTGCTGTAGACTGCCAAAACCCCGATGCACATCAGCACGACGACCAAAAGCAGCAGCAGCTTGCCCGCAAGACTTTCAAAAGTCTTCTCGGGAATCAGGCTGCCAGTAACCCACTGCCCTAGCATACCTGATGCACGCTCACCCTTGCCTGCCGATGTAGCGTCGTCTTTTCCCGAAAGCGACGGTATGTGGTCGACAATGATTGACATATCGTTAATTGGCTAATAAGTTGCCTTTCCAGTGAAGACCCTCAGCCGATGGAGCGGCTCTCTCTCGAAGAGAGACCGCTCTCGACTGAAGTTGCATCACAATTTGAAGGCTATCAAAGAACAGAACGAAAAACTTTGTAGCTACAGACTATTCACAAGGCGCTTGAACACTTCACCACGCTCTTCAAAGCCGCTGAACATATCAAAGCTGGTGCAAGCAGGTGAAAGCAGAATTGTGTCACCCGCTCGTGCCGCTTTGTAAGCTTGTCGGACGGCATCGTCCATCGTGTCTACTTTCTGCACGGCAACTTTACTCGAGAATGTCTCATAGATTTTGTCTTTGGACTCACCAATCGCCACAATGCGCTTCACTTTTTGCTCTACAAGCGGAATGACTTTTGAGTAATCATTGCCTTTGTCACGTCCGCCGAGAATCAGCACAATCGGTGCAGGAATGGTATCTAGCGCATACCACAGAGCATCGACACTGGTGGATTTTGAATCATTAATGAATTGCACGCCGTCCAATTCTCGGACGAACTCTATGCGATGCTCGACGCCCTGAAAGCCTTTGATGCTTTCACGGATAGTCTCAGTGCGCACCTCCATAGCGCGAGCGGCTACTGCGGCAGCCAGCGAGTTATAGACATTGTGCTTGCCGCGAAAATTGATGTTGTTCGAAATTTCTTCTTCCCTCATCAGAACTTCCTTTTGACCGTTGAGCTTCAAGATGAGATAGCCTGCCTTGAGGTAGCCGCACTCGTCAAACGACCGACTAAGGTCGCGCTCGAGGCTAATAGGCAGGAAGCGCATCTTTAATTTTTCTCGCACCGATTTCTGACCAAAGTGCTGCCGAAGCGTATCGTTATCCAGATTCACGACCAGTGCATCGCTCTTGGTCTGCTTTTGATAAATGCGATACTTCGCTGCAGCATAGTCTTCAAAAGTGGCATATCGGTCTAAGTGATTGGGCGTGATGTTTGTAATCACAGCAACCTTGGGCTTGTAGGTGTAGCAGTGCTCCAGTTGAAAGCTGCTGGTTTCCACGACAGCGACATCACGCTCTGTCATTTCATCGACATAGTCTGAGAAAGGCTGACCGATATTGCCGACAGCAAAAGCACGGTATCCCTTTTCCTTTCCATCACGCTCGAAGATGGCTTTGGCAAGCAGCGTAGTCGTGGTTTTGCCATTCGTGCCTGTGATAGCAACGATCTTTGCCTTGCAAAACCAGCTTGCCATTTCAATTTCGCTGTAGAGCTTGATTTTGGCTTTCTCAAGCTCTCTGACCACAGGGGCATTGGAGGGCACGCCCGGACTGATGATACCGAAATCGGCGTCAAAGATTTTTTCCGTATGCCCGCCAAATTCATACTCAATTTTAAGGCGCTTTAGCTCCGACTCAAGCACAGGGTCTTTAAGCGGTTCTCGCTCCGTAAGAAAAACCTTTGCACCGTGCTGCCTAAGCAAGCGTGCGGCAGCCAGACCGCTCCGCTTGCCGCCGATTATCACCACATGCTTGCCTTTGACTTCCGTAGCCTTCATCGCAGTTTGAGCGTAATTAAACTTGTTAGGGCTAAGAGAATCGTAATAATCCAGAATCGAATCACAACCTTCTCTTCTGCCCAGCCTAAGAGCTGAAAATGATGGTGAATCGGCGCCATCTTAAAGACGCGCCGTCCCTCCCCGTATCGCTTTTTGGTGTATTTGAACCACCCGCGCTGAATAATGACAGAGAGCGTTTCAATGAAAAAGATGCCTGCCAGTACAGGCAGGAGCAATTCCTTCTTGATCAGTAAAGCAATGACGGCAATCGCACTGCCTAATGCTAATGAGCCTGTGTCACCCATGAAGACCTGTGCGGGATGCGCATTGAACCATAGAAAGCCCATACATGCTGCGGCAATTGCCAGTGCCAGAATCGTTACTTCCCCAGCTCCCTCGATATATGTGATGTTGAGGTAATTAGCGAACTTGACATTTCCCGTCAGATACGCAAAGCCAGCGAGCGTGAGCACCACAATCGCCGAGCAACCAGCGGCTAAACCATCTAAGCCATCGGTCAAATTCACAGCATTTGAAACGGCGGTGATGATGAAGATGCACACAGGGATATAAAAGCCGTTGTAATCAATAAACCAATTTTTGAAAAATGGCACCTCAGTTTGAGAGAGCAGCACATTAAACTTGGGCACAAGGTAGGTATAGATTGCAACGAATAACCCAAGCGCAATCTGCCCTGCCAGCTTATACCGCTCCGCCAAACCCCCTTTGACTTTCTTCACCACTTTGAGGTAGTCATCATAAAAGCCAACCGCACCCATCCACACCACCGAGACCAAGATGAGCCAACTGAATGAATCAGTTACTTTCGTCCACAGTAGCCCCGCCACGACGATGGAGAGGATGATAATCAATCCGCCCATCGTGGGAATACCAACTTTCTTACGATGCGACTCTGGTGCTTCCTCTTTGATAGGCTCAATCACTTTCGTCTTCAAGTAATCAATGATTTTCGGACCAAACACCATTGAAACCAGAAACGCTGTAACGGCCGCTGCGCCTGCTCGGAATGTGATGTAGTTAATCACGCCAAGACCCGGAATGTCGTAGATGTCGTTTAGATATTTGAGCAAGTAATACAGCATGCGGCTGTGCAGTTTAGATTTGTTTATGCATTCGAAAAGTCTTGCTCTCGCTCTGACAGACCAATGGTGCGCGCCCCTTCTAACAAGGCATTGAGTACTTCTTCCATCTTCATGCCACGTGAGCCTTTGAAAAGCACTGCATCACCCTTTTGCACCACTGCCTTTATGGCAGCGACCAAATCACGTTTGCATAGAAAGTGCTGCACCGTTTTCAAGGCAGCCGCTTCGCAAGCCGCTTTCATTGCTTCGCCATATCCGAAAAGCACATCAATGCCGAGCTGAGTCAAATACTCACCGAGTGCACGGTGCTCAGAAGTGGTAAAGTCTCCCAGTTCCAGCATATCGCCCAAGACTGCAATACGCTTGCCTTGACAGACCACTGCCCGCAAAGCATCTAAGGCTGCACGCATAGAGTCAGGGTTGGCGTTGTAAGTGTCATTGATGATGAGCACGCCGTTATGCTCAAAGACAGCCATGCGCTTGAGGGCTGGGTTGATGTCAAAGCGTTCTAAGGCATCTTTGATGCGCACCAGCGGAATACCAAAGTTGAGTCCAACGGCTGCTGCAGCGAGTGCGTTGAAGACATTGTGCCGCCCGACCAAACGCAGTTGCACAATCTCTTCGGCATCTTGCGTTGCAAGTTTGAAGGTCGCCGTGCCGTGTTCAGTAAGACGAATGTCTTCTGCCCACACGTCTAATACTTCGCGCCGTGCAGAGTTACCTGCGCGAACCGTGCCGTAAAGAATCTTCTGCATCACCTTTTCAGCCACTTGGAGCACATTGGGGTCGTCCGCATTGACAAATGCGCTGCCACCTGTCTGCCCGAGCCACTCGAAAAGTTCGCCTTCAGCTTCTGCGATGGCTTCCACGCTGCCAAAGAACTCAATGTGGGCTTTGCCAATGTTAGTGATAAGCCCATGCGTCGGTTCAGCAATAGCACATAGCATGCGCATCTCACCAGCGTGATTGATGCCCATCTCCACGACTGCAATTTCCGTTTGCTCGCGCAAGCCAAAGAGCGTAATCGGCACGCCAATATGATTGTTGAGATTGCCTTCGGTGGCAACTGTCTCGTAAGTAGAGCGCAAAACCGCTGCTGTCATTTCCTTTGTGGTGGTTTTGCCACTGCAGCCACCGATGGCCACCACTGGCACTGTAAATTTTCGCCGATAAAGCTGTGCCAGCGTTTGCAACGCACGGAGCACATCTTCCACTACCAGCAGTTTTTCGAAGAACTCATGCTGATGCACGCGATACCATGCTTCGCTGACAACAGCAAGACGAGCGCCCTTTTGCAACGCCGATTCTACAAAGAGATGACCATCGGTGCGCTCACCCTTGAGCGCAAAGAAGATTTCACCGCCTTTAAGAGTACGTGAATCAATCGCAGCTACGGGTGCTACAATTGGCTCAAACGCTCCAACCAATTTGCCTACAGCTGCCAAGTCTTTTTCAGAAAGACCGACCACGCTTACCCTCCTTTTGAAAAATGGCTTCGACGACGGCTCGGTCGTCAAACGGATACCTCACGCCACCCATCTCTTGGTAGGTCTCGTGTCCTTTGCCAGCTACCAGTAGAACATCGCCTTGACGAAGCAGCGAAATGCCGTATTCAATTGCGTCCTGCCGATTCGTAATGCGATAAGTGGGCTTGGTGTGCTGCAGCCCTGACTCAATGTCGTCCAAGATTTTCTCGGGGTCTTCGCTGCGAGGATTGTCCGATGTGAGAATTAGCACATCAGCAAGCTGCTCAGCGATACGTCCCATTTCAGGGCGTTTGCCTCTATCACGGTCGCCGCCGCAGCCAAAGAGCACAATCAGTCGACCGCCTTGTGGTAGCACTTCGCGCAGAGTGCGAAGAACGTTCTCCAAAGCATCAGGCGAGTGGGCGTAGTCAATCACCGCACAGCGCTGGTCGCTTGACCAAACTTGCTCCATGCGACCACGCACACCTTTGCACTTCGATATGCCTTGAATGATGCGATGATGCTCAATCCCCAGAGCTAGGCCTGCAGAATACGCCGCCAAGATGTTGTAGAGATTGAATCGCCCAATCATTTCAAAGGAATGCGTGTGCAGCTCGCCTTGCACATTTAGAACAACCGATGTTGACCCCAACTCATAGCGCAGAACCTTAGCAGAGACCGTAACGGCGTTTGGCTCACTGTGCGCTACTGCCCCATTGCTGCAAAGACCGTAGGTCATCACAGGAGCTGGGCAGTCGGCGACAATTCGCTTACTATATGCATCGTCCGCGTTTGTTATCGCTATGGCATCTTTATCCAAGCTGTCGAAGAGCCGTTTTTTGGCGCGAAAGTAGTTCTCCATCGTGCCATGAAAATCCAAGTGGTCGCGTGAGAGATTTGTGAAGACGGCCACTTGAAAACGAATGCCAACCGTGCGCTGCAGCGCTAGCGAATGTGACGAGACTTCCATCACACAATGGGTGCAGCCAGCGTGAACCATTTTGTCAAAGAACTGGTGCAGCTCGACGGCTTCAGGCGTGGTGCGTTCTGCTTCCAAAATTTCATCGCCCAAGTGATACTCTACGGTGCCAATAAGCCCTGTCTTCCAACCGTTTGCCTCCAAGATGGACTTGATGAGGTAGCTGGTGGTAGTTTTGCCGTTTGTGCCCGTGATGCCGACGATGGTGAGCTTGTCGCTCACGTTGCCGTAGAAAGCTTTTGCCAAGACCGCCAGAGCCCAGCGCGAATCTGGCACGACGAAATAACTGCACTCTGGCACCAAAGTCGCAGGCAGTGCTTCGCATACAATACCGACAGCTCCGCACTGCACCGCTTGCTCGATGAAGCGATGTCCATCGGTCTTGAAGCCGCGAATCGCTACAAACAGTGCGCCAGGCGTGGCTTTGCGTGAGTCATAAACCACTGCTGCGACTTCTTTGTCGGCGTCAAGATGATGCGTCTCTTTCGGCATCAAAAGCGATTGAACCTCACCAAGCTTCATTTTTAATTCAAAATAAGCGTGCACACTTCCCCATCTGTGATTCTTTCACCTGCCTTCGGTGATTGTGCCACCACTTTCCCACTTTTTCCTTCAAGCTCAAGCCGTAAGCCCAAGCGACTCGCTTCAAACAAGGCGCGATCAGCGCGTAGCCCAATCAGCATCGGCATTCTTTTGGAGTGATGAGCCGATTCGTGATGCGCTATTTCGGAGAAAGTAAGAGGCACTTTTGTCCAAATAGGCACGCGCTTGCCAGCTTCAATGCCTTGTTGAAGCACGACTTGCTGCACGGGGTCATGCAAGGCATTATCACGGCGAAAGTCGAGCTTATGCAAGCGCAAAAACGCTTTGGCTTCTTCAGCAGAGAGACCGCACACATTTGGCACAATCACGCTTTGCACCGTGTCTAAGAAAATTTGCTCCCGTGAGGGTGGTAGCACGCGAGCCAGTTTATCGCGATAGGTCTCACCTAAGGTGGAGAGCATTCGTCCACCGATGCTTGAAAAAACGGGTGCAGCGGCAATGCCGCCATAGTAGCCATTGGTTGGATTAATCATCATCACCAGCACAGCAAATTCAGGTGCTTCGGCGGGGAAAAACCCAACGAACGAAGCAACATACCTGCCCGTGCGGTAATTGCCCGATTCCAACTGCTGGGCAGTGCCAGTTTTGCCTGCCACAGCAATACCTTCAATGCGCGCAGCGCGCCCTGTGCCGCTATCCACCACAGCCTTGAGATACTGGCGCAGCTCTTGTGCAACCTCCGACGAGAGCACACGTCGCCGCACAACAGGTGAGAAGGTTTCTACAACATTGCCCTCTCTAAGAATGCGCCGCACCACAAAGGGCTTCATAAGCTCACCGCCATTGGCGACGGCGGCGTAAGCCGTAATGAGCTGAATTGGCGTAACCATGACTTCATAGCCATGCGCCATCCATGGCAGTGAGAGGCCTGACCACTCTTGCACAGGCTTCAGGCGCCCAGATACTTCACCCAGGAGGTCAATGCCAGTTTTTTCGCCAAAGCCAAAGGCTTTTGCTGTTGCATAGAATTTTTCTTTGCCTAATTTCAATGCGGTCTTGGCTGCGACAATGTTGCTCGAGTGTGCAATCGCCTGCCGAAATGTAACCGTCCCTAACTTCTCATGGTCAGTAATGACACGGTTCTGAATGCGGTAGCGACCGTTTTCGGCATAGATGCGCTCGTCAGGCTTCACCAGTTGATGCTGCACCGCTGCGGCTAACACCACAAGTTTGAATGTAGAGCCGGGCTCAAACGCATCAGTTACTGCACGGTTTCGTGTGGCTTCAGGGTGATAGGTTGTTTTCTGGTTCATATCAAAGTCGGGCACATTTGCCAATGCTAAAATTTCACCAGTGTGCACATTCATCACGATGGCAATACCAGCACTTGCACCAGACCGCGCAACACCGTGCTGCAGCTCGTCTTCTACAATCGCTTGCACATCAGCATCAATCGTTAGCTCAACATCATATCCTGCAATCGCATCTGAATGCGGAGCGCCTACGGCAGGGAATGCTGTGCCACGTGCCGTGCGCTGCATAGTGAGAAATCCATCTTTGCCGCGTAGCCACTCGTCTAATTGCTTTTCAAGACCACTAATGCCACGATTATCCGCATCTACAAAGCCAATTACATGCGACGCCAAATTTTCATAGCGCCGATGCACATCTTTTCGCACAATTAGACCCGCATCGCTTAGTGTCAGCAGTGCTTCCACTTTGGATGGCGGTTGATTGCGTTCTAGCCAGACAAAGCGCGTCTGTTCACTGAGCTTTTTGAGATAGTATTCCTTCGGCTTGCCAAAGACGCGTGCAAAAGCTGCAGCGACTGAATCTTTATCCTCCAAAAGTTTAGGGTCAGCAGCAAATGAGACCGTTGTGATGCTGCTGGCGAGCCGTCTGCCATAGCGGTCTAAAATGCTGCCGCGCAGCGCAGGGATGGTCGCCTTAAATTCATACTGCCGCTGGGCGCGTTCACGATATTCTGCAGCGTTCAGGATTTGCACCCAAATGAGCCGAACGATGACGCCAAGAGCTAGTAGTGCCATCCCCCCAAAAACCAGCATCAGGCGAATTTTCTCCTCCTTTTGCTGCAGGGCCTTCTCGCTTTTCTCTGTGTGTGCCATATCCAACCGCGTATTTCCTTCGGCAGAGAGAGCCCGCCTCTATGTCGGCCTTAGAGCACGGGCTTACTTGCCGCAGGATTGACTACTTATCGCTTTTCAGCTCCACAGGTGGTTCAGTCTTGTAGCGCAAGCCTAATCTCTTATAAGCCTCTGCGCTGATATGCTCAACGCGTTGCAAGGCTTTAAGCTGACTTTCCAGCTCTACATTGAGACTGCGTGCCGCTTCGATTTCTTTCTTAAGGGCTTCAGTCTCGCCCGAGAGACGATTAATTGAAATCACGTTGTAGATGTAAAGCGCCAAGACCAGCGTAATGCCAGCAATAAAGAGAAATGTGCGCAGGTTAAGGATTGATTCGACCTTCTCCTGAGCCTTTTCACGAAGTTTTTTCTTCGGCGCTTCGGTTGGTGCAACTGGTGCCGACTCAGTTTGTGCAGTGCTGCCCACAAACGCGGAGTGTTCACCAACTTGGGTTGTGCAGCCAAATGGTCCCGGCAATGGCTCGGGATTGGGCGTATCGAACACAGGCACATCGGCATATTCAGTGCGTGCATTCAGGGTGCTGAACACCGTATCGGGTAGAGATGCTTGCTTCATGACTTCTCCTTTTTCGGTTTAATGCTTAGCCTTTTACTTACAACTTCTCCGCAATGCGCAACTTAGCACTGCGAGCTCTGGTGTTGGCAGCAATTTCAGCTGCGGTGGGCACAATAGGCTTTTTGGTAATGAGCCGCAGCGTTGCAGCGCGAATCGGGGCTGTGAGCGGCATGCCCTTCTCTCCCCAGTCGTCACGCGAGTGCGTGCGCATAAATTGCTTGACCAGCCTATCTTCCAGTGAGTGATAGGCAATTACAGCTAATCGCCCCTTCGGTGCCAAGATTTTGTGTGCTGCGCCTAAGGCTTGCTCGAGTGCTTGAAGCTCCTGATTGACTTCAATGCGCAGTGCTTGAAACACACGTGCCAGCGTTTTAGTCTGAGCAAGTGGTGAAGCAGGCACTGCTGCGCGCACCAGTGCAGCCAGTGCATCAGTGGTCTCAATAGGTGCAGTGCGCCGTGCAGCCACAATTTGCCTTACGATTTTTCGCGCCGCAGGCTCCTCGCCATACTTGCGCAGCACTCTCAGAAGCTCCGCTTCACTATAATGATTCACCACCGCCTTTGCCGTGAGCACCTGCGTTGCACTCATTCGCATATCGAGCGGTCCAGACTTCTGGAAACTGAAGCCGCGTTCTGCCGTGTCGAGCTGGTGCGAGGAGACGCCCAAATCCAGCAAAACACCCTGAGCAGCCTGACTTGGCCCGACGAGGTCGTAGAAAACCGTATCTAATTCAGCAAAATTGTGCTCCACAGCACGAAAGTGCCCTGAAAACTTTGGCAAAAGTCGTGCAGAGGCTGCTGCAAGTGCCTCACGGTCGCGGTCAATGCCAATTACCAAAGAACGCTCGAGCCAACCGTTTGCTTGCAAGGCTTCAAGCAAGCCTTCGCTATGTCCGCCACCACCCAGGGTGCCGTCAATGTAAATACCTGCCTGAGTAACCAGTCCTGCAACACTCTCGCGCAAAAGAACTGGCAAGTGCTGGAACGCCGTCATACTTACCCTAATACACGCTGCGTCAAGGTCTCAAAATCTTCAGCTGGACGGTTCAGAAACTCCCGCAATCGGTCCGGATTCCAAAGCTCAATTTTGTTTTCGGCTCCGATGAGCACCACCTCTTTGGTGATGCTACACTCTTCCAAAAAACGCTTCGGTAAGCTAATCCGTCCACTTTTGTCTAACTCCACTTCATCGAGATTGGCATAGATAAAGGTCTTTAGAAGCCGTTCCTCAGGATTGAAGTCGGAAAGCTGCTCAAGTTTTTTTTTCTGTTCTTTCCAACTGACTTCTTCATAAAGCTCCAAATTGCCGCGTGGCGTCTTGACCAAAATGAGCGGCGTGCCTGGCTTGTCGCTGATCATCTTTCGGCGAAAGCGAGCAGGAATCATCAGCCGCCCCTTGTCATCGAGATTGTATTGCTCTGTTCCCCTGAACTCTGGCATAAACCACGCGTTGAGTCGCTTTGCTGCCGACCTGTGCCAATCTCTTTACATTCTATGTTTTCCAAAATTTCCCACTTTTTCCCACAACAGCAATTTACAAAAAAGAAAATGGAAAAATCAAAGCCATGGTGCCAATTTTTTGCAGATTTTTCAAGGATTTTTAGATTTTTGACCGAGTGCGAAAGGCGGCAGAAATCAGCCTAAAAAGCTTGGCTGTAAGGAAAATTGTTGCTAATGGAGCAAAAATACTGAACGTTTTGTTCAGTATTCAGAAAAAGCAAGCTGAACATTTTGTTCAGTATCTTCTTGAAAGCAAAGGTGGGGTGAGTGATGGAAAAACTGGCGACTCTAACCGAAGCGCAGAACCGCTGCTTTAATTTTTTGGTGCGCTATGTAGCAGAGCATCGGCGTGCTCCAAGCATCCGTGAAATTGGTGCAGCGTTAGGCTATGCCTCAACGAATGCCGTGTCGCAAACTTTAGAGGCGCTGGCGGCAAAGGGCTACATTCGTCGCCGCAAGGGGGCGCGTCAGATTGAAATTCTTTATCGCGATGAATTTTCTCCGCTAAACCAGACGGGGTCGCCTGTGCCAGCACAAGCTGTGCCCGTAATGAAACTCGATACCTCGCAGCGGCGACTTCAACTGGTGCCACGTGGTGTATTGCACCTTGATGCAGCGCAACTGGGTAAGGGCGAGTTTTGTATCTGCTTGAACGATGATGACGGAATGGACAAAGCCGGAATTTTCAAAGGGGATTGGATTGTCTTGCATCGCCGCCCGATTCTGGAGTCTGAAAGAGGGGTCTTGGTGGGCGTCGCCGATGGCGACACATTCATCGTGCGCCGACACTATGTCACGAATGGGCGTATTCAACTAGTGGCGGCCAACCGCTCTTACACCGAGCGCTTCATCAAGCCACAAGACCCATCATCAATGCAGGTGCTCGGGGCAGTCAAAATGGTAATTCGGAAAATTCAGCCGCTCCAAACACTGCCAAACGCTTCGTAACAATGAAGACGCTGATGCTCTCGGTGGCCAAGTTAGACCGTTTGATAGAAGGCTTTCTGTCTGATTTTCTAAGAGGCAAAAGTGCCGAAACATCTGGCACATATCAGCGTGCCCTGCGAGAATTTCAGCGCTACTTTGCCGTTGCGCAAACGTGGTTTCAATTTCGTCCCGAAGATATTGAGGAGTACAAGCGATACTTGATGGAAGAGCGCCGACTCAGTCAAGTATCTGTTTCCACTTATCTAACATCACTGCGTCGACTTTTGGACTACTTCGTCTCGCAAGACCTGCTGGATGAAAACCCTGCGCGTCAAGTCAAGGGCAATCGGCGTCCTGTGCACCACACCGCAGGCACGCTCACTGAGGCGGAGGTGAAAAAGCTCCTATCTGTAATTCCAACAGAGAAGTTGCAAGACCATCGTGATGCAATTACCGTGCGCCTAATGCTGGAAGCAGCTGTCTCCGAGCACGAACTGGTAAAAGCCAATGTAGAAGACCTAAAAAAGTTTTCAACGCACTATGTGCTCTATGTGCAAGGCAAAGGCAAAAAGACCAAAGAAGATACAGTTGAAGTGCCACTCTCGCTGGGGCAGGAGATAGAAGCCTATTTGGAACGTCGGCAACCGCTCTATCCACTGTCACCGCTTCTAGCTAGCCACAGCCGTCGCATCAGTGAAGCGCGTATGACCACACGCGCATTGAATTATCGCATTAATCACTGGTTGCAGGTTGCAGGCATTGTGCGCGACAATATCACGCCGCACAGCTTGCGCCACACGGCTGCAAAACTCTGGCTCGAGCGCGATGGGCTGTCGCTAGAAGAAGTGCGCCGCCGTATGCGACACGGAATGATTGCAACGACGAAAATCTATACGCTGCCGCCCGATGCTGTGCAAATCTGACATTAGGGCATAGCAAAGCATGCGCAAGAGAAACCATGAAATTTCCAAGCGATTTTTTCAAAAAGTTTTGATTAAACTTCGCCGTTTTTGAACTGTTTCTGCTAACCCTATCGCAGTTTTCCAATGAGCACTACAGCGCCCAATAAAACCGTCGTTCTCACGCAGGTCATCAAGCGCGATAAGACCGTCGTGCCCTTCAATCAAAGCAAAATCACCAACGCCATCTTCAAGGCGGGACAAGCCACCGGAGAATTTAGCGCGGAAGTCGCCCAACATCTCTCCGATGAGGTCGTCAAAATCCTCGAGCAAAAGTTCGAGAATGAACCGCCCACCGTTGAGCAAATTCAAGACATCGTTGAAACCGTGCTCATCAAGGAAAATTGGGCGAAGACGGCAAAAGCCTACATTCTCTATCGCAACGAGCGCGCGCAGATTCGAAAGCAAAAAAAGCCCGTGCCACCTGAAGTGCGCGAGCTAGCGCGCGAGAGCAAAAAGTATTTCCGCAATCCGCTCTCCGAACTCATCTACTATCGCACCTACTCGCGCTGGCTGCCTGAAA